>JBEGKM010000163.1:0-3005 GCA_041184065.1 Actinomycetota bacterium | reverse complement strand
ATGAAACGGGCAAAAAGAAACCGCCCGAGCAACGCCCGAGCGGTTATCTTGAAAAGCTTGTTACTTGCCGCGGCGCTTTGACCAAACGTCGAAAGCCACTGCGAGAAGAAGAACCATGCCCTTGATGGTCATCTGTGCGTCGATGCCCACCGAGTTTAGGTTCATGCCATTGCCGAGCACACCCTGGATCAAGCCACCGACCATCGAGCCGATAACCGTTCCGACACCGCCCTGAACTGCGGCACCACCGATAAAGACCGATGAAATGGCGTCGAGCTCGAAACCATCACCTGCTTTTGGCACAGCCGAGTTCATGCGAGCGGCGATCAAGATGCCAGACACGGCAGCTAGCGCACCCATGTTCACGAACAACCAGAAGTTGACACGGCGAACGTTGATGCCCGAAAGCGTTGCAGCGTGAAGGTTGCCACCGATTGCATAGATGTGACGACCAAAGGTGGTCTTGTTCATGACCACGCTGTAGATGACGATCAAGAAGGTCAACAGAATCAGGGTGAACGGGATTCCGTTTGCATTGGCCAACTGGAAGCCAACGTAAGCAACCATAACTGTCAAAACTGTGTTCTTCACATAGAACCAGGTGCGCGGCTCAACCGGCTGGCTGTAGCGAATGCTTGCGCGGCGCTTGTTTAGAGCCTGGAACCAGATCGCCAAGATTCCGATCAATGTGACTAGAAGCGCGGTGCCGTTGTATTGCTCAGGAAGACCAATAGCAGCGCCGAGTGCGTTTTCTTTGTCGAGGAAGCCGTTACCGATAGCGCGGAACTCATCGGGGAATGGGCCGATGTTCGAATTCTGCAGAGTCATCAAGGCTAGACCGCGGAACAAAAGCATGCCGGCTAGGGTAACGATGAAGGCCGGGATGCCAACGTAAGCTACCCAGAAACCCTGCCAAACACCGACAATGGCACCTACGACTACCGCACCGAGCAAACCAGCCCACCAAGGTAGCGCCGGTAGCCATTCCCACCCGTCTTGCTCGAGCGGTCGAACCACCAAAATACCGGCGACTGCGCCGATAAATGCCGCGACCGATCCAACCGACAGGTCGATGTGCCCCGCGATGATGACCATGACCATTCCTATTGCCAGAACCAGGATGTAGCCGTTCTGCACGACCAGGTTTGACCAGTTGGTCGGGGTAATCGATGCAGCGTTAGGGGTGGTCGCTGCAAAGAAGACGATGAGGCCGATTAGGGCCAAGAAGATACCGTTCTGACGAAGGTTTACACCTTCGAGGCGAGAGCTTAGCTTGTCTAGGAAACTAGCCTTTTTCTCATTCGTGATCGACATTATTTGCTGCCCTTCTCGGTGGTCATGTACTTCATAAGCAATTCTGGGTTGGCCTCTGCCTTAGAGACTTCGCCGGTGATGCAACCCTCTGAGATTGCGTAGATGCGGTCACAGATTCCGAGCAGCTCCGGAAGCTCGCTCGAAATCACAATCACACCCTTGCCCTCATCGGCTAGGCGCTGAATGATGGTGTAAATCTCGTACTTGGCACCAACGTCGATGCCGCGGGTCGGTTCGTCAAGAATTAGAACCTCCGGCTTCACGTTGATCCACTGGCTCAAAACTACTTTTTGCTGGTTTCCACCAGAAAGCTTGCCAACCACCGAAAGCACCGAAGGTGCCTTGATGTTCATGCTGGTGCGGTACTCCGAGGCAACTTTGAATTCTTCGTTGTCGTTCACCAGGCCACGCTTCACAAAGTCATCTAGCGATGCAATAGAGATGTTGCGCTTGATGTCGTCGATCAGGTTCAAACCAAAGCGCTTGCGGTCTTCGGTGGCATAAGCCAAACCGTTGTCGATCGCCTGCTTGATGTTGTTGACCTGAATCTCTTTGCCGTTGACAAAAACCTTGCCAGTGATTTTGGTTCCCCAGCTCTTGCCAAAAAGGCTGCGGGCAAACTCGGTGCGACCGGCACCCATGATGCCGGCCAGACCCACAATCTCACCCTTGCGAACGTGAATGTTGACGTTGTCGACTACCACTCGGCTTGGGTCGTCTGGGTGGTGTGCAGTCCAGTTCTCGACGCGAAGAATCTCGGCCCCGCCAACGTTGGTTTCGTGTGCCGGGTAGCGGTTGTCCATCTCGCGGCCAACCATGCCCTTGATGATGCGCTCTTGGTCGACGTGGTCGGCCTTCATGTCGAGGGTTTCGATTGCCTTGCCATCGCGAATGATGGTGGTTTTGTCGGCAATTGCTGCAATCTCGTTGAGCTTGTGAGAGATGATGATGCAGCTAATGCCCTGGTCTTTTAGGTGGCGCAGCAGGCTCAACAGATGAGCGCTGTCTTCGTCGTTAAGTGCAGCCGTTGGTTCATCCAAGATCAAAAGCTTTACGCGCTTTGAAAGTGCCTTCGCAATTTCTACCAGCTGCTGCTTACCAACACCGATGTCCATGACCTTGGTGTTTGGGTTTTCAATCAAACCAACGCGGGCCATCAGAAGCTGAGCTTCTTGGCCGGTTTTGTTCCAGTCGATCAAACCATTCTTCTTGATTTCATTGTTCAAGAAAATATTCTCTGCGATCGAAAGGTATGGGCTAAGGGCAAGCTCTTGGTGAATAATAACGATGCCTTTGGCTTCGCTCTCACGAATGTTCTTGAAGCTCATGACATCGTTCTCGTACACGATGTCGCCTTCGTATAAGCCGTGCGGGTAGACACCAGAAAGGACCTTCATTAGGGTCGACTTGCCGGCACCGTTCTCACCGCAGATGGCGTGAATTTCGCCTCGCTCGACGGTTAGAGACACCTTGTCGAGGGCAATCACGCCTGGGAAAGTCTTTGTGATGGAGCGCATCTCGAGGATGTTCGTGCCCATGTTATCCCTGCTTACTTCTTTGTATAGGTGGAGATTTTGAAACCAAACCTAGTTGAATCTTATGTTGCTTTAGTGCTTAGTTAGTGAGAACCGGTGGAGTGGTTTCCCACTCCACCGGCCCCCTGTACCTATTTAGGAATTAACCTAGGTCTG
>JBEGKM010000162.1:0-3007 GCA_041184065.1 Actinomycetota bacterium | reverse complement strand
CAAAATCAAACTGACCGGTTTGCGGGTTTACGCGCACCACGGAGTCTTCGATTTCGAGCGCCAGAATGGCCAAGACTTTTACATCGATGCCACCGTCTGGATCGATGGTGACGCAGCGGCATTTGGCGATGATCTTTCGAAGACCGTGCACTACGGAGACCTGGCTAAGGCAATCGTCGACAACGTGAAGTCTCAGCCGGTTGACCTGCTCGAGACTCTCGCCCAGCGCCTACTAGACATGGTCATGAACTTCGGTGGCGGCCCAGCTGGTGGCCCGGTAATCAAGGCCAAGATCACCGTGCACAAGCCGAATGCCCCAATCATCTATGAATTCGAGGATGTCTCGGTTTCGGTCAAGGCAAAGCGTCCATGAGCGAACCGGTTCGTGCCGTTCTAGCTATCGGGGGCAACCTCGGCAAACGCCGCAAGACCATCCGCAATGGCCTGAAGGCTTTGGCGGCTACCAAGGGTATTTCTAAGGTGGTTTGCTCACCGCTGGTTGAGTCTTCGGCGATGACCGAAGAGGGCATCGACGAGACTAAGCCAAACTACATGAACGGTGTGGTGCAGATCATGACCACCCTCAAGCCAAAAGAGCTTCTCAACGAGATTCGCCGAATCGAAACCGAGAACGGGCGCATTCGTCTCGAGCGCTGGGGTTCGCGAACCCTCGACATCGACATCATCACCTATGGCGATGTTTTGAAGGCCACCAAAGATTTGACCATCCCACACCCACGCGCGTTCGAACGCGCCTTCGTGCTGGTGCCTTGGTCGCTGCTGGACCCACAGGCGATTCTGCCGGGATATGGCAAGGTCGCTGATCTGGCCGAGCCAATCAAAGACCAGGTTTGGTTAGCCAAGTGAAGCCGACGAAAATTCTGAACCTCATCGCTTGGGCGATTCCAACCGCCACCGCGGGTTACCTCGTTTCGAAGTTGGTCACCTCGAACGGCGGCCAGGTTCCGGTTACCCCGCTAAACCTAATTCTGACCCTGGTCGCGATTTCGATCATCCTGGTCAGCTTTGCTGTGCCGATGCTCCGCTATCGCCGCGCTTTGGCCGAGCAAGTCAAGAATTCAGCAGCCTCGCGACCTAAGCGACTCAACCCGTTCTACGCCGTTCGCCTCTTGCTTCTAGCAAAGGCAACCGCACTTTCGGGCGGGCTTTTCACCGGTTGGCACCTCGGTGTCATCTGGATGCAGATTTCATCACCGGTGACCACCGACTCAATCTGGCAAAACGTCTTCGCGTTGCTGGCCTCGATTGCCATGGTGATCGTCGGCATCATCGTCGAACGCATTTGTCGCATCAAGGATGATGGCTCAGAAGTAGAGGCACCGCAAGCGGGAGAGGCCCTCGCCTAATGCAGGGTCGTCTTTCGGTAGGAATCATCGGCGCGGGCCCGGTGGGCACTGTTCTAGGTCAGGCGCTAGCCGCGGCCGGTCACTTCATCGTCGGCATCGCAACCACCGACGAAAAGAACATTGAGCGCGCCGAGATTTTGCTGCCGGATGTGCCAATCAAGACGTTGCCGGCCATCCTTGAAGAAGCCGATTTGGTTCTGCTCGCGATTCCGGCCGACCAGATTGCGCCGACCGTAAACGGCATCGCGCAAAACAGCATGTGGCGCTCTGGCCAACTGGTGGCTCACACCGCGGGCCAGTACGGCTACAACATCCTTGGCCCGGCAACCGCACAGGGTGTCATTCCGTTGGCGATTCACCCGGCGATGACGTTCACCGGAACCAGCATCGACCTGTCTCGAATTCGCGAGAGTTTCTTTGCCGTTGCCGCGCCGGTGGTTGCCCTGCCGATCGCTCAGGCCCTGGTCATCGAAATGGGCGCCGAGCCGATTGTGATTCGTGAAGACGACCGCGCCAAGTACTTCGAAGCAGTTTCGGTCGCGAACCAGTTCTCTGCGATGATCGTCAATCAGGCCATCGGCTTGCTCGAAGAAATCGGCGTTGAAGATGCCCGAGGTGTCATCGCTCCGACCATTCGCAGCGCGGTTGAACAGGCTCTGGCCAAGGGGCATCAGCCACTAGACCCGGATGAGTTGCTCAGCTAGTGAAGACAGTTGTTACCGCCGCCGAACTAACCGCGGCTATCGATGAAGAGCGCGACCTACCTGGTTGTGCCGGGCTCAAGGTTGCCTTTGTGCCAACAATGGGGGCTCTGCACGACGGTCACCTTTCGCTGGTTCGCAAGGCTCGCGAATACGCCGACCTCGTTGTGGTTTCGATTTTCGTCAACCCGCTTCAGTTTGGTGCCGGCGAAGACTTTGAGAAGTATCCGCGAACCCTTGAAGCCGACGCCAAGGTTCTCGAGGAGGCCGGCGCGGATGTGTTGTTCGCCCCAACCGTCGACGTGATCTACCCGGCTGGCATCGAGGCCGCTAACACGGCAGCAAAACTACGTCCGGCTCTACAATCCGGTGAGGTAGGCAAGACCTTCGAGGGTGCCGCCCGCCCTGGCCACTTCGACGGAATGCTCGCCGTTGTTGCCCGCCTATTCGAACTGGTGAACCCAGACTTCGCCGTCTTTGGTGCCAAGGATGCCCAGCAGCTTTTCTTGATCAAGCGCATGGCGGCCACCGAGTTTCCTGACCTACACATCATTGAAGCTCCAATCGTGCGCGAAGCCAGCGGTCTGGCGATGTCTAGCCGCAACCGCTACCTCGATGCGACCAAGCTCGAGGTGGCCGGGCAGCTATCGAAGGCGCTCAACGTGGGCAAGGCGGCGGCCGAAACCCTCGGGGCGAAGCCATCCATGGCTGTGAATGCGGCCCGAGCCCGCCTAGAAGGCGTGCCTGAGGCTAAACTTGATTACCTAGCCCTGGTTGACCCGAGCAGTTTCGAATTAATCGACGACAGCTTCACCGGCCGGGCGTTGATGTTGATCGCTGCGGTGGTCGGCAACACAAGACTTATCGACAACCTCACCATCGATTTTCAGGAGCCATTCGCATGAGCGATGACCTAATCCAGACCGAAGACGCCTTCGA
>JBEGKM010000161.1:0-3034 GCA_041184065.1 Actinomycetota bacterium | reverse complement strand
TTTCAGAGATGCGCGACACCATTGGTTTGATTCTTTTGGAACAGGGCATCGACATCACCAGCGAGTCGAGCCTGACACTAGACGCATTCATGAACGCACTCGACTTTTTCGAGGGCAAGGTAAACGACGGCCAGATCGCCAAGATCAAGGGCAACAGCTACCTTGAAGACCTAAAGAACGGCGACACCATTGCAGCGGTTGCCTGGTCTGGCGACATCACCGTCATCAACGCCGAGACCGATGGCGACAATTTTGGTTTCGTTTTCCCCGAATCTGGTGCAACCATCTCGGCTGACTCGTTCGTTATTCCAATGGGTGCCACCCACAAGAAGAACGCGGAAGCCCTGATGAACTACTACTACGACCCAGTAAACGCTGCCGAGTTGGCAGCTTGGGTGAACTACGTCACCCCTGTGGTTGGTGCAAAAGAAGAGGCCATCAAGCTAGACCCTGCTCTAGCAGAAAATCAGCTGATTTTCCCTAGTGCAGAAACCTTGGCTAAGACCCATGCTTTCCGCGCCCTGAGCGGTTCTGAAGAGCAGAAGTTCACAGCTGCCTTCCAGAAGATTTTGCTGGGTGCATAAGTTGGCAACAGAGTTTGTTGCCAGAGGTGCAGATCTAGAACTAATCGGGATTCGCAAGGAGTACCCAGGATTCACTGCAATCGAAAATCTCGATTTGCACATTCCCGCGGGTGAATTCTTTGCGTTGCTAGGCCCGTCGGGCTGTGGCAAAACCACAACTCTGCGGTTGGTAGCAGGCTTGGATGAACCAACTCGCGGCCAGATTCTGATTGGCGGCAAAGACATTACCGCTACCAAGCCGCACGAGCGCCCGGTCAACACCGTATTCCAAAGCTACGCGCTCTTTCCGCACATGAGCGTTCTCGAGAACGTGGCCTTCGGTTTGAAGCAGCGCAAGATCGAAGACCCGATGCCAAAGGCTCAAGCGGCTCTAGATTTAGTTGAGCTTGGCCACTTGGCCCTGCGCAAGCCGCAACAACTCTCCGGTGGTCAGCAGCAACGAGTTGCCTTGGCTCGAGCGCTAGTGAACCGCCCCTCGCTGTTGCTTCTCGACGAGCCCCTCGGCGCACTTGACCTAAAACTACGTCGTCAGATGCAGATCGAGCTCAAGGCAATCCAAATGGAAGTGGGCCTGACCTTCTTGCACGTCACCCACGACCAAGAAGAAGCCATGGACATGGCCGACACGGTTGCCGTGATGAACAAAGGCCGCATCGAACAGATGGGTGCACCTGAAAAGCTTTATGACCGACCAAAGACCGTCTTTGTTTCAAAGTTCCTGGGTCAGTCAAACCTGTTTGTCGGTGAGGTCGCTGAATCTAACGCCGAGTCGGTAAGCATCAACGTTTCTGGAAACAAGATCACCGTGCCAAAGGCCCGGGCCGAAAATCACACCGGCACAATTGCAATCGGCGTTCGACCAGAAAAGGCCTTTTTCCACGAAGAAGAGCCGCAACGCACGTCGGATTCGAACCTGATCGGGCCGGGGGAAATCATTGACATTCGCTTCACCGGCGTCAGCAACCAGTATTTGATTGAGATTCCGGCTATCGGCAATGTCACAGTCTTCGCTCAGAACGTTGGCAAGAGCCCAGTGGTAGAACTCGGAGCTAAGGTTTGGGTCAGCTGGAAGGTTGAGCACAGTTTTGGCCTAGCCGATCTTCCTGCCAACACCCAAACCGAATCAATTTCGGTGGTCTAAGCATGGCATTTGCAGCATTCGGCCAAAACACCGGCCCATCGGCAAAAGCTCCAACCAAGTCTGGCCGAGTTGCCTGGATTTTGCTCCTGCCAGGGCTTATGTATCTCGGCCTATTTTTCTTGACACCGCTCTTTTCGCTGATCATCACCTCACTGCAGGTTCCCGATGCCAGCGGCGAAATTGGCCGATACCAGTATGGTTTTGCGATTGAAAACTACTGGTTGGTCATCGAAAGCTATTGGCCACACATTCTTCGTTCCTTTGCTTATGCGCTGGCGGCGACCGTGTTCGCTTTGCTGATCAGCTACCCGCTGGCTTATTTCATCGGTGTAAAGGCTCGTCGTCGTCCGCTGCTTCAGGGCTTGATGCTCACCCTGGTAATCGCACCATTCTTCATCAGCTTCTTGCTTCGCACAATTGCCTGGAAGCAGATCTTTTCGAACGAGTCTTGGATCGTGAACACCCTGCAGAGCACGGGGCTCCTAGCCAGCGACCAGTATTTGGTCGGCACACCGTTCATGGTCATCTTTGGCCTCACCTACGCCTTCATACCTTTCATGACCTTGCCGATCTACTCGACCCTCGAGCGCCTCGACATTCGTTATCTTGAGGCCGGTGCCGACCTGTATGCCAGCCCTGCGACGACTTTCCGCAAGATCACGCTGCCGCTTTCACTGCCCGGAATTATTTCTGGAACTCTGCTTACCTTCATTCCTATTGCTGGCGACTACGTAAACGCCAGCCGCGACTTCTTGGGTTCAACCGAAACCGCCATGATCGGAAACGTAGTTGAGACCAACTACCTCCAGATCAACGACTATCCGGCAGCCTCGGCTCTATCCGTGTTGTTGATGTTGGCGATTCTGTTGCTCGTGACCTTCTATGTCAAGCGCAGCGGAACGGATGACCTGCTGTGAGAAAGTTTTCGTTTGGCAAATACGCACTTGCGATTTATTCGCTACTCGCAATCATCTATTTGTTGATTCCGATCGGTTACACCTTCGCTTTCTCGTTCAATGACTCGGTCAAATCGAACATTTCTTGGCGCGGTTTCACCCTCGACAAGTGGACCGGCGTTTGCAACCAGCAGGGCGTTTGTGAAGCCTTCGCCAACTCGGTGCTGATCGGTGTGATCTCAACTGTGATTGCCACCACGCTTGGCACCATGATTGCCATTGCACTGGTTCGATATCGTTTCAAGTTCCGCTCCGCGGTTAGCCTGCTGCTCTTCTTGCCGATGGCTACGCCAGAGGTGGTGCTAGGTGCTGGTCTGGCATCGCAGTTCTTGAGCATGGGCACCCAGAAGGGT
>JBEGKM010000160.1:0-3035 GCA_041184065.1 Actinomycetota bacterium | reverse complement strand
GCTTGATAGATGCCGGCGTATGAAGAATCTGGAATCACTGCCAGAGTGTCGTGCTCGGCACCGGTTACATCCCAGAGTTTGCCACCGTTGCGAATAAGGGCAGGCATCGATGCATCGACGATTACGTCTGATGGCACGTGCAGGTTCGTGATGCCCTTGTCGCTGTTTACATAACTAACGCTTGGGCCCTCGGCCAGGCTCTTGTTGAAGTCGGCGATGATTGCCGCTCCACCCTCAACGTTTGCAAGGCCATCAAGGATGGCACCCAGGCCATCGTTTGCGCTTAGGCCAGCAGCCTCAATAGCTGCGCCATGCTTGGCGAAGGTATCTGCGAAGAAAACCTTGACGGCGTGGCCAAACAAAATCGGGTCGCTGACCTTCATCATGGTGGCCTTTAGGTGAAGTGAATAGAGCACATCGTCGGCCTTTGCCTGCTCGACTGTCTTAGCCAAGAATGCATCGAGTGCACTTGCGCTCATGAAAGTGGCATCAACGATTTCGCTGGCAAGAACCTTCAAACCGCTCTTAAGTGCGGTTTCGGTGCCGTCGTTGGCAGTGTGGCGAATGGTTAGGACATCGTCGGCAGGCAACAGGGTTGACTTCTCGTTTGAGAAGAAGTCGTCTTTACCCATGGTTGCCACGCGGGTCTTTGACCCGGCAGGGAAAGCCTTGTTTACGTGCGGGTGCTTGCGGGCGTAAGCCTTTACCGAAAGCGGCGCACGGCGGTCGCTGTTGCCCTCACGAAGCACTGGGTTAACCGCACTGCCCTTTACCTTGTCGTAGCGAGCGCGTGCGTCGAGCTGCGCCTCGGTCGACGCGTCATCTGGGTAGTCAGGAAGATCAAAACCAAGAGCCTGCAGCTCGGCAATTGCCGCCTTTAGCTGCGGAATCGATGCTGAAATGTTCGGCAGCTTGATGATGTTTGCCTCGGGAGTTGTGGCTAGCTTGCCTAGCTCGCCAAGTGCATCTGCAACCTGCTGCGAAGCACCGAGCTTGTCAGCAAAAACTGCAAGGATTCGGCCGGCAAGCGAGATGTCGCGAGTTTCAATATTTACCCCTGCCTTGGCAGCGTATGCCTGCACGATAGGCAAGAGCGAAGCGGTCGCCAGAGCTGGTGCCTCATCGGTGTAGGTGTAGTAAATAGTTGATTCGTTCACGATGCGCGGCGCTCCAGTTCTAAGAGATAGAAACTTACCATTCAAGACTACTCGCTTGAAATAATCCGTAACCAACTAACGCAAAAAGTAACATTTCTCCCTCGAAATTCAGATTGTGGTTCCATCGGTGAAAGCACTTTTTCTCATCGGGGGTTTGTCATGGACTGGAACAACTTCGCCATCTTGGCGCTGGTGGGCGCAAACTTCGTCGGCTTGTTCTGGTTGCGTCGAATCCGCCTAAATTTCAGCCTGATCACATTGGTCGCGCTTCTCGCGGGCATTCCGATTGGATTGGTCGCGCAAGGCAGCATCGAATACATCGAACCAATCGGTCGTATTTATATCAACGTGCTGTTGGCTTCGGTTGCGCCGCTGGTAGTGCTTTCGATCATTTCGAGCATTGCCTCGCTCGGCGGCATCGCTCAACTTCGTTCAATCGGTGTTCGTTCGATTTTTTGGCTACTGATTAGCAATGCGCTAGCAGTGGTCTTGGCTCTCGGACTTGGCCTGTTCTTCGAAATTGGCAGCGGGGTGGGCGAAACTCTGGGCGGCGAAGAACTTTCGGTTTTGCAGAACTCGGTTCAGAACTTCGGCGATGTAGTTGTAAACCTATTTCCAACCAACATCGTCAGCGATGTGGCTGGAAACCACATCATTCCTTTGATCGTAATCGCGGTGACTATTGCCATCGCCTATCTCTCACTTGCAGAACGCCGAGGCAAAGAGGTCAAGACCTTCCGCGACAGCGTTGACTCGTTCAAGCTGGTCATCTTCAAGGCTGTGTCGTATGTCATCCGACTCACTCCTTATGCGGTTCTGAGCCTGACAGTCGAAGTGGTGGCAAAAGCCAACAACCTTGGCCCAAAGTTCTTTTCGCTAATCGGCCTGCTTGGCATCACCTGGTTGGCCTGCGCAATCCACACGTTTGGCATCAACAGCGTCATCTTGAGAGTTTTTGCAAACGTTTCTCCGCTGAGCTTCTTCAAAAAGATTTTTCCGGCGCAGCTAACGGCTTTCACAACTCAGAGCAGCATCGGCACACTGCCGGTGACCATTGCCTCGTTGACTCGCAAGGTTGGCGTGCACCCCGAAATCGCAAACTTCACCGCCCCGCTTGGCACCGCAGTTGGCATGCCCGGGTGTTCAGGTATCTGGCCAATGTTGATTTCTGTCTGGGGCATCAACGCCTACGGACTTGAGTATTCGCTGGCTTCATACGCTGTGCTCGCCGTGATCGGCACCTTGGTTTCGATCGGCACGGCGGGCGTGCCAGGTGCCGCAACCGTATCGTCAGCGACAGTGCTAGCTGCTGCCGGGCTTCCCCTCGAATTCATCGCTGTAACGCTGCCGATCAGCATCATCGCCGACATGGCTCGCACGGCAACTAACGTGACGGCTGCCGCGGTTTCATCAACCGTTGTCGCACGTCAAGTTGGCCTGCTAGACGAAACCGTTTTCAACTCAGACGAATCACAAGAAGAGGTTCAACTTGTTAAATAGAAAATCCTCGAAAGTCGTTTCTGCTGCTGCCCTCGCGGCTGCCCTTGCCGTTCTTCCAGCCTGGTCAGCCTCTGCGGTAACCAATCCGGCGGCCAACCCCTACCCAGTTACAGTGACCGGCGATGACGGCAACGTTTATCACGATGGACTCGACACTCTTCCTGGCTACGACGACGAAGAGTGCACCTACATTCCGGGCGCATACTTTGACTTCGCCAAGAACCTGGTTCACTACGCAGACGGAAAGTCGGTTCCTTGGACCGAATGGGATCGCGCCAGTGGTTACAAAGTTTGGCTGACTAACCAGAAGAGCTCGACATCAAAGCAAACTGCAACTGCAAGCCCAGTCGCTAAGTCTGCGAGCGCTTCTGACCCCGA
>JBEGKM010000159.1:0-3043 GCA_041184065.1 Actinomycetota bacterium | reverse complement strand
GGTAGCGAATCTTTGTCGCCGCGAAGCGGATAAGGAAGACGGCCAAAACCTAGCCAGCCCGCCCCTCGGCCATCGCCCGGAAAGTCTCCCTCGATTAGGTTGGCGACCGCAACGTTGTTCCACTCAAGACCCTTGGCCGCGTGAATGGTTAGAACCTGCACAACTCCGCGTTCTGGGTTGGTGTTTGGAACCTCGAAGCGCTCACGTTGGTCGGCAAATTCGAGCCACTCTAGAAAGCCACCAAGATAAGGCTGATGATTGCTAGCCGCATAGTTCGAAACGATGTTTGCAAAAGCGTTTAGGTGGGCCATCGGATTTTTGCGACGTGGGTTGGCGGTCACTTCAATGTCTAGCCAAAGCTCTTGTTCAACCGCTCGAACAAAGTCGACCAACGGCATGCCGGTTCGCCGGCGAAGGTTGCGCAGTAGTGCGGCGGCGTCTCGCATGCGAACCAATCCAACATCGCTAATGCCGGTGAAATCGGTGTTTGGTTCGTCGAGCAGCAGGTCTAGGGCATCAACGATTGAGACTGCATCTTCGGTTGCCAGACTCGCTCTAATTTTTGCCCGAAGGTCATCATCTTTGGGTTTCGATTTGAGATTTGCATAGCGGCTCAACCGTTCGAGATCTTTCGCTGCGATCCTCCAACGCGGCCCAGCCAGCAATCGAATCAACTGCGAACCTGCCTGCGGGTAATGAATTACGCGAAGCGCACTGACCAGGTCGACAACCTCTGGGGTTTCGAGCAAACCGCCCAAGCCAACGACTTCAACCTCGAGGCCCAGAGACTCCATTGCTTCTACATAAAGATTCATGTGGCTGCGCTTGCGCATGAGCAACGCGCCGGTTTGGTCGCCTGTCATTCGCGCCTTGAACCAATTTGCAACCGTTCGAGCCTCTTGAACCATGTCTAGTGAGAACTCGATCTGCACCTGCCCCTCGCCCGAACCTTCTCGCGGCTTGAGTTCGACCACCTTTAGGTCGCCGGCGAGGTGGTTGGCTAACTTCAACACGAGTGCCGGGTTGCGCCAAGATGTTGAAAGCGTGAAATTCGAAGAGCCTGGTGTTGCCTCGAAATCTTTGTGGAACTCGGCCAGGTTCGAAGAGCTGGCCCCTCGCCAGCCGTAAATGCTCTGGTTTGGGTCGCCGACCGCAAAAACCGATTTGCCAGCAAAAAGGTCTTTTAGAAGTCGCGTCTGCAAAAACGAGGTGTCTTGATATTCATCAAGCAAGACCTGAGTGTAAGTTGCCCGCTCACGCTGACCGAGCGCTGGCAACTCGCGAACGGCTCTTTCGGCAAGAGAGACCTGATCGGAATAGTCGACATAGCCCTGTTTTTGTTTTTCTTGGGCGTAGGCCTCGGCGAGCTTGGCAACGACCGGAGTGCCCAGTAGCGGGGTGATTAGTTTTTCCATGTAGCCAAACTGAGCGGTGTCTGTTCCTCCAGCTTTTTTCGGCAGGTTGGCTAGCGTATCGACAACGTCTTGAATGACTGCTTCGACCTGCGTCGCGTTGGCAATGTTGTCGTTCATGCTTTGAGCGAGCGCTAAAACTGCCTCGACCAAGGGGTTCAGATTTATGTCTAGATCGGTTAGGCGCGAATCGATATCGGCACCGTGCCTAACAATCACCTCACGCGCCAATTGATAGGCGGCCGCCTCGGTTAGCAAAGCGGCCTCTGGCTCGTAGCCGATAGCAAGTGCAAAGTCACGAAAGAGCCCGTTGGCGTATGCGTTGTAGGTGGAAATCGTTGGTGCGGTGAAATCAAAATCGAGATCTTCGGGCCACAGATCACTGGCTCGAAGTTTGAGCAGGCTCTCGTAGATGCGTTTTGATAATTCAGCTGCGGCCTTGCGGGTGAAGGTGAGCCCCAAAATCTGCTCTGGGCGGGCATAGCCATTGGCAACCAACCACAACACTCGAACGGCCATGAGCTCGGTTTTGCCGCTGCCAGCACCTGCCACTACCAGCGAAGGCGAGTCAATCGGCGCCTCTTGCACTGCTGACTCTTGCTCGGGGGTTAGTTCGAAAGGCTTGATTATGCGATAAACATCGTTTGCGCTGAACTTGTGATTAGCCAACAAATGTCACCGCCTTGACCAGGTGCAGTTGGCAGGTGCCAAATTCATTTTCGTTCTCACAGTGTGAACCGACCTGCGCCACAAAAACACGATCTGACATTCCTTCGGTGGAAATGTGAATCATCTCTTCGAATCTAGCTCGAGCTTGGTCATTGCTGGCCAGAGAATCTTGAGATCGCTCAACCGGCTTGTCGCCCGAGATCAGCAAGAGCTTGGCACCGGCAAGGGTTGCCTCGGTTGGCATTTCGGGCAGGTGATCGAAGGCGCCGTTTTCGAAAGCAAGTTGATACATTCCCAGCTGGGCGTGCTCGGCGGCTTGATCTTTGGAAATATCTCGCGAGCCGGTTTTTAGATCGACAATCATGACCCGGCCATCTGGAAACAGCTCGAGGCGATCGACCTGGCCACTTACCGTGGCCTGGCCAGCTTTGAATTGAAAACTGACTTCGCGGCCAATGACTGCAGCGCCTTCGGCCTCAAACTTTCGAAGGTATTGAACCAGGTTGGAAACCATGCGTTTGGCTTTGCGCTCGCCCGCTTGGGCCAACCAAGCCGATTCAAAACTGAGCGTGTGCCACTTTGATTCAACCAGCGACCAAAGTTGCTCTTCGGTTTGCGTGCTGATGTCGGCGGCTTCGAAAACACTGTGCACCAAGGTGCCGAGGTTCGCAGAGAAAGTTGAATCGCTGCCGCCATGGGCGTTCAAGAACCAATGGAGCGGGCACTTGAGGTAGTTTTCGAGTTGCGAAGGGCGAAGGTAAATTTCTGCATCTGGGTCGGTTAGGTCGGTGAGCGGTTCGATGGTGGAAAGCGGCAACAGACCGTGCCAGCTAGCTGGGTGAGCCCCGGCGATGCCGGCAGCAGCCAAACGTGCCAGACCGAGAGCGGCCGAAGTTTTAACCGACTGGTTGGCAGAGCCAGCTAAGGTGCGCCTGAGAGCACCGGACAACCCGCGCAGCGTA
>JBEGKM010000158.1:0-3043 GCA_041184065.1 Actinomycetota bacterium | reverse complement strand
GAGTGATGAGGCTATCCAGAAGATTCGCCCCGGGTGCTTGTGCCCGTAAAGCACAGAGAGTGCAGCGGTAATGATTGGCCCAAGCGCACCAAGCACGCCGGCTTGGCCAGGGGTAATGTGCTCTAGCCCATATGAGGTGATAAGCGGGAACGCAATAACCACGCCGATGGTGAGGCCGAGCACCCGACCCAGGTCTTCTTTGGGTGGCAGCAGCCGAGCCCTCATCGATCGCAGCGCAATGATTGCCACAATGGCCGCCGGAAACACCCGGCCCAAACTCATCACGATGGGGCTAAAGCTTTCGAGCCCGAGCTTGAGGGCGATCAGAGTGAGTGAAAGCATCAGCATGCCGGCAACCGCCAGCAGATAACCAGTAGTTTTGGTTTGCTTCACTCCTCAAGGTTAACTGCCCGTTGGCGTTGAAACGGGCGCAGATGAGTGGTATCGGCAACTAAAGGGAGACTTTTTGGCACACGGTTGCCAACCCCCTAACTCTTGTAAAACAAGGGGTTAACGCAGTGTTACAAAACCGTTATCGCAATTTAATGGCAACCGCTTGCCAAACTTGGCAACGAACCCCTAATCTGAATTCCGAGCTGGAAACACCCCGCCAGGCCCAGCGAAGCAAAGTCAAAGAATCACCAAAAGCACATACCTCGAACAAACCAACGAAGGAATGAAATGAACCTCTCAAAGAGAATCGGTGCCGGCCTAGTTGCCATTGCACTTGCAGGTTCGGCTCTTGCTGGCGCAACCCCTGCTCAGGCAGCCAACAAAACCGACCTAGTTATCGGCGCACTTATCGACATCAAGTCATGGGATCCAAGCCAGGCCGACATTGGCCACCTAATCCCTTACTACCAAGCTGTTTATGACAACTTGATTCTTCGCACCCCAGATGGCAAATACAAGCCAAACTTGGCAACCAAGTGGAGCTGGAACGCAGAGAAGACCGAGCTAAGCCTCGACCTTCGCAAGGGCGTTAAGTTCACCGACGGTGAGGTCTTTGACGCAGCAGCTGCTAAGGCGAACCTAGACAACTTCATCAAGGGCAACGGCCCTCAGGTGGGCACCCTAAACGACTCAACCATTTCGGTTGTCGACGCAGACACCATCAAGGTGACTCTGAAGAAGGCAAACCCTGACCTTGAGTATTACCTTTCAACCACCGACACCTTTATGGCTAGCCCAAAGGCGCTTGGCACCCCAGGTCTAAAGACCAAGCCAGTTGGCTCGGGCCCATACATCTTTGACTCATCATCGGTCGTTGGCTCACAGATCGTGGTAACCGCAAACCCTACCTATTGGGACAAAACCAAGATCAAGTTCAGCAAGATCACATTCAAGATCATCACCGACACCACCGCTCGCCTAAACGCTCTGCTATCTGGCCAGATTGACACCACTCTTTTGGATGTCAAGACCGCAGGCACCGCAAAGGGCAAGGGCTTCACCCAGATGAGCAACTATGTTGACTGGCAGGGTCTGCTCATGTTTGACCGCACCGGTTCAAAGAACAAAGCGCTCAAGGATGCCCGTGTTCGCCAGGCAATTGCTTACTCAATCGACCGACCAGCACTGCTAAAGGCAGTTCAGGGCGGCTTTGGCGAGATCACCAACCAGGTGCTTGGCAAGGCGACCGGTGCATACGATGTAGCTCTAGACAAGACTTACCCGCTAGACAACAAGAAGGCCAAGGCTCTATTGCTTTCAGCAGGCTATTCAGAGGGCGTCACCATCGACTTGCCATCTTGGCCAGACCCAACCATGACAGCGTTGCTAAAAGACCAGCTTGCAAAGTCGGGCATCACGGTCAACTGGGTTTCGGTTCCGTTCTCTGACTACCGCAACCAGCTAAAGGCGGGCAAGTTCGCAGCCGGCATCTTCCAGTTGTTCCAGGGCACCCCATGGGTTGCAATCAACCAGATGGCAACCCCAGACGGTTCATGGAACGTCATGAAGTCGCGCTCACCAGTGCTAGACAAGGCGATCGCAGCCATCGAGGCCAACCCGAGCGACAAGAACATCGTTGCTCAGGCGAAGGTAATCAACACCTTCCTAACCAACGAAGCCTGGTACATCCCGTTCTACAGAATTCCTCAGCTCTACTTCGTGAACAAGCGAATCAAGACTGTGAACCAGGCTCAGAACGCTATCCCTTATCTATACAGCTTCGCGCCAACCGGCAAATAAGCACCTAGATAAATAGGCGACAAGGTTTGGTGGAAGCCGGGATCATCCCTCCCGGCTTCCACCGAAAACCAGTCCTGCAACAACCAACATCAACCGCAACCTACGGAGCAATCAAATGTTTGCATTTATCGCCAGAAGGCTTGGATCAGGAGCCCTGCTGCTTTTGGTCATCTCGACCCTGGCCTATTTCTTGGTCTTCTTTTCGACCTCAAACGTGGCCATGAACATTCTTGGCGATGAAGCAACCGCCGAGATGATTGCCACCAAAAACGCCGAACTCGGCCTTGACCGACCAATCTTCACTCGCTACCTCGACTGGCTAACCAATGCCTTGCAGGGAAACCTCGGCACCTCTTGGTTCACCAATGAGCCAATCATCGATGGCCTAGCGAACCGACTTCCGATCACCATGACTCTGGTGCTTGGCGCAATTCTTTTGGCCGCCATTTTGGCGACCGTTCTCGGCATGGCTGCAGCGGTAAAGGGCGGTGTCATCGACCGCGTGGTTCAGTTTTTGGCCGTCGCAGGCTTCGCTGTTCCAGGCTTCGTGGTGGCAATCTTTTTGATTACCGTGTTTGCAATTAATCTGGCAATTTTGCCAGCTACCGGATGGGTAGCCATCACCGATGACCCAACCAACTGGGCGCTGTCGCTCATTCTGCCGGTTTCCTCTTTGGTTCTAGCCACCGTTGCATCGGCGGCTCAGCAGATTCGCTCGGCCATCAAATCGGTAATGGATCGCGACTGGGTTCGCACCCTTCGCAGCCGCGGCATCAAGCCAACAGAAATTCTTTTCAAGCACGTGCTTCGCTCGGCTGCCCCAGCCGGCCTAACCGTGCTTAGCCTTCAG
>JBEGKM010000157.1:0-3068 GCA_041184065.1 Actinomycetota bacterium | reverse complement strand
ATCTCAGAGAGTCTAGGAATTCGGAAGGATCCTGCGTTTCAGCCTGCCAGTCAGATAGGTGCTTTAGCCAGGCCAGATCTTCATCGGCGGTCTCCCCCGATTTTCCGACCTGCTCCTTGTACTTCCAGTGAGCAGCCACACCATACTCTGCCCGCTGGTGCATATCGTGGGTGCGAATCTGAATTTCGACCGGGCGACCGGCTGGGCCAATAACGGTGGTGTGCAGAGACTGGTACAGGTTGAACTTTGGCATCGCGATATAGTCCTTGAAGCGACCAGGCACCGGATTCCATCGCGCGTGAATCGCACCCAGAACCGCATAGCAGTCTCGAACTTCGTTGACCAAAACTCGAATGCCGACCAAATCGTAAATGTCGTCAAACTCGCGCCCTCTGACCACCATCTTTTGGTAGATCGAGTAATACTGCTTGGGGCGACCGTAGACTTTGCCCTTAATCTTGGCGTCGCGAAGATCCTCATGTATCGAGTCAATGACATTCTCAATGAACTCTTCTCGCTTGGGAGTGCGCTGGGTAACGAGGTTTACTATCTCCTCGTAAACCTTTGGGTACAGCACTGAAAACGAGATGTCTTCAAGTTCCCATTTGATGGTGTTGATGCCTAGTCGGTTGGCCAACGGAGCGTAGATTTCGAGGGTTTCCTGAGCTTTGCGCTTGGCAGACTCTGCGGGCACAAAACCCCAGGTGCGGGCGTTGTGCAATCTGTCGGCAAGTTTTATAACCAGAACACGGATGTCCTTAGACATTGCGACGACCATCTTGCGAACGGTCTCGGCTTGAGCATGGTCGCCGAATTTGACCTTGTCGAGTTTCGTCACTCCATCTACGAGCATCGCAACTTCGTTGCCGAAGTCACGGGTTAGCATTTCGAGCGTGTAAGGAGTGTCCTCAACGGTGTCGTGCAATAGCGAAGCCGCTAGGGTGATTGGCCCAATGCCTAATTCGGCAAGAATTAGAGTTACCGCAAGTGGATGCGTGATGTATGGCTCGCCACTCTTGCGAAGCTGTGGCCTGTGGGCCTCCTCGGCAACCACGAACGCACGCTCGATGATGCTTAGATCGGCCTTTGGGTGATTAGCCTTCGCCAGACGCAGGATTTCGTTTAGCTCCGACGCATAAGGGCCTGAGCGAGTGAAAAGGCGCGGCAAGCGAGCACGAAATGTGCTGATGCTACCCGTAGGGGTGGGATCTGTCACGGAAGGCCTAACTCTCTCTTAGGCAAAAGCCTACAAGCCTCAAGCCGTCAATGTTACTTTGCGGCCAAAACCCTGGCTTCGCCCTTGCGGAACTTAGCCTCGCCTTCACGCAGGTGGCTGTATAGCGGCGCTGCGATGAAGATCGTCGAGTAAGTGCCGACGATGATACCGATGAAAAGAGCCAAAGCAATGTCACGCAGGGTTCCCGCTCCTAGAAGCGTTGCACCGATGAACAAGATCGATGCCACTGGAAGAACTGCTACAACCGACGTGTTGATGGAACGAACCAAAGTTTGGTTGATTGCGTAGTTAACCTGCTGGGCAAATGTTGTGGTCTCGCTGAACTCAACTTCGAAGGTGTTTTCACGAATCTTGTCGAAAACCACCACTGTGTCGTAGAGCGAGTAGCCCAAGATGGTGAGGAATCCGATCACGGCCGCAGGAGTAACTTCAAAGCCCAAAGCGCCATAGACACCTGCGGTGATGATGAGGTCGTGTACCAGCGCTAGAACAGCCGCAAGCGACATCTTCAGGGTTCGGAAATACAAAGCCATTAGAACCGCTGCGAGGGCAACGAACACCAACAGACCGTTGATTGCCTTACCGGTTACGTCTGCTCCCCAGTTAGCACCAACGAACGAGCTGGCAACATCTGCGCTGTCAACGTTGTATGCCTTTGCGAGTGCAACACGAACTTCTTCAGACTTGTCATCGGTTAGCTGCTCGGTCTGGATTCGAATCGAATCTGTTCCAACCGTGCTAACTAGAGGTACCGAATTTGGCTCAACTGATTTGACGGCGTCAACCGCAAGCTGCTGTGAGCTGCTTGAAGCGCCGGCTACGCGAAACTCTGAGCCTCCGCGGAACTCGATGCCAAAGTTGAAACCACCGCGTGCGATAGGAAGAACGATCGCAAGCAAGACCATTACGGCAGCTACTGAGTACCAAACCTTACGGCGGCCGACAAAGTCGAACGAGCGCTTGCCGGTGTATAGGTCGTTACCGAATTCACTGAACTTTGACATTAGTTCTTTTCTCCTGAGTTCGAAGCTGAGCCAGCTGACTTGCGCTCGGCAAGGGTCTGACGCTTGTTTGCTTCCTTAGATGCGCGTGCTACACGGCTCGCTGAAACCTTTTCTGAGGTGCGGAACTGACCGCGGCCGATGTAGCTGGTTGCGCCGAGAGCCTTTGAATCGAAGCCCGACCAAGGGTGGCCAGAGCTGAAGAAGTTGACCTTGGCCAAGAGCTGAAGGATCGGGTGGGTGAACATGATTGCGATACCAAGGTCGACCAGGGTGGTCATACCTAGAGTGAAAGCAAATCCTCGAACGTTTCCGACGGTTAGAGCGTAAAGAACGACCGCTGCCAGCAGGCTTACGCCGCCAGAAACCAGGATGGTTCTGATTGCGCGCTTCCAGCCCTGCTCTACAGCCTGACCGAGAGTCTTTCCATCACGAAGTTCATCGCGAACGCGCTCGAAGTAAACGATGAACGAGTCCGCAGTGATACCAATCGCCACAATCAAACCGGCTACACCAGCGAGCGAAAGCCTGTAACCTTGGCGCCATGACAGCAGCGCGATGATGAGGTAAACCACCACGGCGGCTGCCAGCAGCGAGCCGATGGTCACCATAGCGAGGCCACGGTACTGGAAGACTGAATAGATAATGACTAGCAGTAGACCAATTCCACCGGCAAGCAGACCACTCGCAAGTTGCTCTGAACCAAGAGTTGCCGAAATGTTTTCTTGACTCTGCACTTCAAAAGCGATTGGTAGCGAACCGTACTTAAGCTGGTCAGCAAGAACCTTAGAGGTGTCTTTGGTGAACGAGCCGGTAATTTGGGCCGAACC
>JBEGKM010000156.1:0-3069 GCA_041184065.1 Actinomycetota bacterium | reverse complement strand
CCCCTCTTGTTTAGGTGTGAACCAAACGCGAGGTGCAGAACCGGCCCAAGAAATCCCTTCCTTAGAAGTGATTCCTGTTTTACTATTAGAGAACGTGAATTCTCGGCTCTTTTTTTGGGCCGGTTCTGCGCCTCTCATAGCGTGAGAGATTGCCCCCAGTTTCCGCTGGGGGCTTTCCCTTTCGCTAGGCAAAAACAAAGTCACACACTCTTTGCCTTGCTCTTGAAGTGTGGTCGTTGGCAAGCAGGCGCAGCCCATTTGCCTCTGAATCTGTGCAAAACTCATAAACATGCCAACTGTCGAACTAACCGCAACGCACCTCACCGTGCACCTGAGCCCGCTTGAAAAACTTGCTGCTCTCAGCGGCGATATCAAGCTGCCTGCGATGGCCATTCGCGGCGCAACCGTAGTCGACAAATCTTGGTGGCGCACTCTTGGGCTTCGGGTCGGCACCGGGCTACCGGGCGTTGTTATCGCCGGCCGCTTTTATCGCAAAGGCGACACCGCATTCGTGAGTTGGACCCGCAAGTTCGGTTTGCCAATCGAAATCACCCTCGCGCCAGCTGCGGCCAAGGCCGCCGGTGCGCCATACACGCGCCTCATCTTGGGTGTTGAAAACGCTCAAGAGCTGGCCGACCAGATCAACGACGCCCTAACCGCCTGCTAGCGCATCCCCTTTTAGCACTTTCGGCAAGTTTTTGTGGCATTAAGCCAAATATTTGTTTACAACCGATTTCTAATCGTTATAGACTGAACCTTTGCTCCCAAACACCCCGCATGCATATTTTGGCTGCGCGCGTGACCGCATATTTTGGCGTCACAGGTTTAGGTTGCGATTTTTCACCCATCTATTCAGCGAGTCGCGATTGCTGAATAGCAGTATTCCTTGGAGGAACATTGGCTGCGAAGAACGCAAAAACCATCAAGAACGACCGCCTCGCAAAGAGACTTTCATTTGCAAAGTCTCCAGAGCCGATCGAACTTCCCGACCTACTAAGCCTGCAGACCGAGAGCTTTGACTGGCTCGTCGGCAACCCTGCATGGCGCGAAAAAGAGGGCCCAGCTGCAAAGACTGGCCTCGAAGAGATCTTCGAAGAGATCTCGCCGATCGAAGACTCAGCCAACTCGTCGCAAGACGCCAAGATGGGTCTTACGTTCGCAGAGCCAATGCTCTACGACCCTTCTTACACTCCAGACGAGTGCAAGACCAAGGGCAAGTCATACACCCAGCCTCTTTACATCAAGGCTGAGTTCACCAACTACCTAACCGGTGAAATCAAGTCACAGACCGTCTTCATGGGCGACTTCCCTGTGATGACCGAAAAGGGCACCTTCGTTATCAACGGCACCGAGCGTGTTGTTGTTTCGCAGCTTGTTCGCTCACCTGGTGTTTACTTCTCGGTGTCAACCAACACCACCGGTAACCTCGATGTCCGCAACAACAAGGCTCAGATCATCCCGAGCCGCGGTTCATACCTTGAGTTCCTAACCGAGTGGGTTCGCGACGACCGCAAGCCAATCGCTCGCTTCGGCCAGCCAATCATCCAGGTTCAGGTTGACCGCAAGACCAAGGTTTCGGCAACCATCTTCCTAAAGGCTCTTGGCCTAACCGAAGACCAGATTCGTGATGAGTTCAAAGACATCGAGTCTGCAGTTAAGGCCGGTGCTCCTAACTGGACCTTCGACCTAGACCTAATCGAGAACACCCTGGCTTATGACAAGTCAAAGGTTTTCGTAAACCCGATCATCACCAAAGAAGACGCGCTTCGCGAGCTTTACCGCAAGGTTCGCGGCGAGACCGCTGGTGCCGAGGTTTCAGAGGCTTGGCTAAAGTCAACCTACTTCGAGTCAAAGCGCTACAACTTGGCAAAGGTTGGCCGTCACAAGCTAAACCGCAAGCTAGGTCTAAACGTTGATGCCAACGCCAACACCCTCACCGTTGAAGACGTTGTTGCAACCCTCAAGTACCTTCTTTTGTTCGACCAGCAGATCGCTAACTCGGCTGCTATCTCAACCGGTGCTCGCCTAGAGTTCCCAGTCAAGATGGCCGGCAAGTCAGTCAAGATCGCTGTTAGCTCAGACGACATCGATGACTTCTCTAACCGCCGCATCCGCAGCGTTGGCGAGCTTATTCAGAACCAGGTTCGCATCGGTCTAAGCCGTATGGAGCGTGTTGTTCGTGAGCGCATGTCGACTCAAGACATCGAGGCAATCACCCCGCAGACCCTGATCAACTTGCGCCCAGTCGTAAGCGCGATCAAGGAGTTCTTCGGTGCTTCACAGCTTTCACAGTTCATGGACCAGAACAACCCACTGGCAGGCCTCGCTCACAAGCGTCGCCTTTCAGCCCTTGGTCCTGGCGGTATCGCACGTGAGCGTGCCCAGATGGAAGTCCGTGACGTTCACCCGTCTCACTACGGCCGTATGTGCCCTATCGAGACTCCTGAAGGTCCAAACATTGGTCTTATCGGTTCGCTAACCGCATATGCCCGCATCAACGCATTCGGCTTCATCGAAACCCCATACAACAAGGTTGTAAACGGCAAGGTTTCGGGCAAGATCGAGTACCTAGACGCAGCAGCCGAAGACGGCAAGGCAATTGCAGCAGCAGAGACCCCGCTAAACGCTGACAAGACCTTCGCTAACAACAAGGTGTTCGCTCGCTTCCGCGGCGACGTTGTTGAAGTAGACAAGGAAGACGTCGACTTCCTAGACATCTCACCTCGTCAGCTAGCATCTGTTTCTTCATCTCTTATTCCGTTCCTTGAGCACGACGACTCGTCTCGTGCGCTAATGGGTGCAAACATGCAGCGTCAGGCAGTTCCATTGCTTCGCTCAGACTCACCATTCGTTGGAACCGGTATGGAGCGCGTTGCAGCAATCGACTCTGGCGCAGTTGTGGTCAACCAGACCGCAGGTGTTGTTGCCGAAGTTTCTGCCGACGTCATCACCATCCAGCAAGACAAGGGTGGCGTAAAGGAATACGTTCTTCGCAAGTTCGACCGTTCAAACCAGGGCACTGCCATCAACCAGCGAGTAATCGTTGAGGCTGGCCAGCGCGTTGAGGCC
>JBEGKM010000155.1:0-3078 GCA_041184065.1 Actinomycetota bacterium | reverse complement strand
GGTTTGGCCAGCGCAACTTCAACCACTCGGCGGTTATTTCGGGCCCAACCCCACTTCACGCAGCCGACATCCGTGTGCCTGACCTTCGTGGTGGCTTTAGCCACATGGTGGCCGCACTGGCGGCAAAGGGCACTTCGAACGTCACGAACGTTCAGTTGATTTCGCGAGGTTATGAGCACTTCTTGCAAAAGCTCA
Source organism: Actinomycetota bacterium (assembly GCA_041184065.1). Classification (GTDB taxonomy): domain Bacteria; phylum Actinomycetota; class Actinomycetes; order Actinomycetales; family Microbacteriaceae; genus Rhodoluna. Next base: position 2,883 of record JBEGKM010000155.1, on the reverse strand, counting down.
CCGACCTAGGCGCCGACTTCACCTTTTCTGAGTAGGCATTCGCACATGGCTAAAAAAGCGAAGAGCGAATACCTCAAGATGCCAAAGATTAACCCGAGCGAGCATCACTTTGTGCTTGCTCTGGTTGCCTCGGTCTTGATTCCGCTCGTTCGCCTGTTGTTCAAAACCCGTGCAACCGGAGTCGAAAAGCTGCCTAAAAAGGGCGCTTACGTTTTGGTTGCCAACCACGTAACCAATGTCGATGCCCTGGCCGTTGCATATTTCGTTTATGTGATTCTCAAGAGAGCCCCGCACTTTTTGGCAAAGGGCAGCCTATTCAAAGTTCCGTTCATCGGCACCTGTCTGCGGGCAGCTGGCCAGATTCCGGTTTATCGCGGTGGTCAGCGCAACGACGAGCAGCTGCGAGCCGCGCACGCTTTTCTAGAAGCCGGTCACACCATCGCAATATTCCCCGAGGGCACGCTAACCCGCGAGCCAGATCTTTGGCCGATGCGAGGCAAGACTGGTGCCGTTCGATTGGCTCTTGAAACCAATGTGCCGGTTTATCCAATCGCCCACTGGGGTAGCGAGCAGATTCTGCCTCAATACGGCAGCAAGTTTCGCCCAGGATTTTGGAAGCCCGTTGACATCGTGGTTGGTGACGAGATCGACCTGAGCCGGTTCAGGGGCAAGAAATTAACCTCGGCTGAGGTGCATGAGGCCACCGAGATCGTGATGAGTGAAATCACTCACCTGGTCGAAGGCCTGCGCGGTCAGATTGCGCCTCGCGAACTTTGGGACCCGATTCGAGCGGGTCAGACCGAAACCGGTAACTTCAACAAAAAGGAAGGAAAGTAAGCATGGCCAAGATTGCCGTAATGGGCGCTGGTAGCTGGGGAACCACATTTGCCAAAGTCCTTTCTGATAACGAAGACAACGAAGTAATGCTTTGGGCCAGACGCGAAGACGTGGTCGAAGAAATCAACAATTCTCAGCGCAATGGCGATTATCTTCCGGGAGTGCGCCTGCCTAAATCGCTTCGCGCTTCGGCGCACATAGGCGAGGTTCTCGAAGGTGCTTCTCTGGTGTTCTTGGCTGTTCCGTCGCAAACTTTGCGCGGCAACCTCGAGCAATGGTCGGCTCTTTTGCCAAAAGATGCAATCTTGGTGAGCCTCATGAAGGGCGTCGAAAAAGACACCGGTCTTCGAATGAGCGAAGTAATCGCTCAGGCTACGGGTTTTTCGCAAGACCAAATCGCAGTGGTCTCTGGCCCGAACCTGTCGCTCGAAATCGCCGCCGAGCAGCCGGCCGCCTCGGTCGCGGCATCAAGCAGTGCTGCAACTGCTGCCAGGGTCGCCAAGGCTTCGACCAACAGCTACTTCACCACATTCACCAATAAAGATGTAATCGGAACTGAGTTCGGTGGAATTCTAAAGAACCTCATCGCAGTCGCAATCGGCATCGTGAACGGCGTTGGCTACGGCGAAAACACCAAGGCTTCGATCATGACTCGTGGTCTTGCAGAGATTTCAAGATTTGCGGTTGCCTACGGTGCAAAGCCAACCACTTTGGTCGGTCTGGCCGGCCTTGGCGACCTCATCGCAACCTCAGAATCACCGCTCTCACGCAACCACCAGGCCGGTGAAATGCTCGGCAAGGGCTACACGCTTCGTGAGGTTCTAAAGCGCATGTCTCAGACCGCCGAGGGTTTGTCATCTGTTGCCCCGATTCTTCAGCTTGCCGAGGCCAAGGGCGTTTCGATGCCGATTGTTGAGCAGGTGCAGATGGTGCTACAGGGCAAAATGAACCCGCGTGACATTGCACCGCACCTGACCCACGAAACCGACGGCCCTCAGGGCGAATAATGGCCAAACTCAAAGTCGTGCTTCTGTTTGGTGGTCGCTCAAGCGAACACTCCATTTCTTGTGCAACAGCTGCTGGCGTCATGGGTGCAATCGACCGCAGCAAATACGATCTAATTCCTGTGGGCATAACCCAAACCGGCCTGTTTGTGCCTGCCGACGACGATGCCGAAAAGTGGGCGCTTCGCAAGGGTCAACTTGCAACCGTGCAAGACCAAGGCGCCCGAATCGAATTTGCCATGGATGGCAGCCGCAACGTTACGCGCGTAAATCTCGATGGCACGCGTGCCTCACTCGGCGCTGCCGACGTTGTGTTCCCGGTGCTTCACGGCCCATTCGGTGAAGACGGCACGATGCAGGGCCTGCTTGAACTGATCGGTGTGCCCTATGTGGGTAACGGCGTTTTGGCTTCGGCTGCCGGTATGGACAAAGAATTCACCAAGGCGCTATTTGTTGCCGCCGGTGTGCCAGTGACCCCGCACGTTGTGATTCGAGAGCAAGACTGGCTTAGCGACCCCGAGTCTGCGCTCGAAGCTGTTCGCGGCCTGGGCTCGTTGCCGCTTTTCGTAAAACCGGCTCGAGCTGGCTCATCGGTTGGTGTCTCAAAGGTCAATGACATGGCCCAGTTTGCTGCTGCAGTCGCCCTTGCTTTCGAAAATGACAACAAATTGGTGGTCGAGCGAGGTCTAGTTGGCCGCGAGGTCGAGTGCGCAGCGCTATCCTCGCGCAGCGGTCGCGTTCGCATCTCGGTGGCTGGCGAGATCGTGGTCAAGGGTCGCGAGTTTTACGACTTCGATGCCAAATACCAGGATGAAGATTCGGTCGATCTGATTATTCCGGCGGAACTGACTGCCGATGAGCTTGCCGAAATGCAGTCGATTGCCCAGAAGGCCTTCGAGGCGCTCGGTTGCGAAGGCTTGGCGCGCGTCGACTTCTTCTTGACCGCCAATGGTTTCTTCGTCAACGAAATCAACACCATGCCTGGCTTTACCCCGTTGTCGATGTTCCCATCGCTGTGGCAGGCATCGGGCATTGCCTACCC
>JBEGKM010000154.1:0-3095 GCA_041184065.1 Actinomycetota bacterium | reverse complement strand
GTTCTGGTGGTAGACGCGGCTGGAACTTCGCTGGTCGAAAACCTTGGCGCCTTGAAGCGGTCTAACCAGCTGATTGCATTTGGTGATGAAGCCATCGCTGCGCCCAACGGCTTTGAAATCGAATGCCGTGCCTCGGCCCTTGGTCGTCAGGTTCCTGTCACGTCAATCTTTAGCGAGACGCGTCGCATTTACGGCGCCGAGGTTTTGCGTCGAAGCTATCGAACCACTAGCGCGGCTCTTGGTGATTTGGTGAATCGTGAGTTTTACCAAAATCGAATCGAATTCGTGCCAACCGCTAGCGAATACCTGGGCGAAAAGAACTTCATCCTAGATATCGTCGACACCGACAACCGGGCTAAGACGACCATCGAAGGCGCAACCGAAAGCATGGATGGCGAGGTCGCCCGAGCGGTTGAATTGGTTTTCAACCACGCTTTATGGCACCCTAACCAATCACTCTTGGTGGCCAGCGCATCGGTTGCTCACGCAGAGCGCATTCGCGTTGCAGTCGCTAGTGGGTTGCACCAAAAGCCTCAATTGGCCGAGTTCTTTGAGAGCCACGGTCGAGAGAAATTTGAGGTCGTGGCGATCTCTGACCTTACCCACCGACTTGCCGATCGCGTGATTTTCTCGCTCGGTTATGGCCGAACCAGTCACGGCGCTGTGCTGTCTAACTTTGGGCAGCTCTCTGAAGCCGATGGTCGCCGCAACCTGGCCAACCTGTTGGTCAGCGCTCGCAAGCAGATCACCGTGATTAGCTGCTTCACTGCCGTTGAAATGCCGACCGACCGTCTCAACAATGGTGCGGCATTGCTAAAAGACCTTTTGACGGCGGCAGATGCCGAGCCGGTTCCTATCGATGCCGAGCCAGATCCAATGCTGCTAGACCTAAGCCTTCGACTCAAAAAGCTTGGCGCCAGAGTAGACACGGGTTACTCAAGTGCGCTTCCATTGATTGTCAGCTACGCCAAGCAGGTCGCCGTCATCGAGCCAGATTGGGCTATCCCGGGGGCAAACCGCACCGAAAAGTTCCGAATTCGACCAGGTCTGTTGCAATCGCTGGGCTGGCAGTACATCCGTGTTTATAGTTTTGAGTTGTTTGCCGACCCGCAGGCTTTGGCGGTGCGAATTGCTGAGAGCCTTGGCATGCAGGTTTCAAAGCGGCCGCTGCCGTTGTTTGATGCCGCCGACCGGGCATTCGAAGACACAGATGCCGCTTGGGGTGACCGTTCAGACTCTAACGATCAGAGGCTGAAGCAAGACAAGCCGCCGCACTGGGGCTAGTTAGTCGCTCTTTTTGCTTGATTTTGAGCCGTGGTCGTTGGCATAAAAGCCGGTGCCCTTAAAGGTCACACCGAGGTTGCCAAACACCTTACGCAGCTCGCCCTTGCAGTTCGGGCAAACCTTCAACGCTTCGTCGGTAAACGACTGCTGAACGTCGAATTTGTGCTCGCAGTTTTTGCAAGCGTATGAATAGGTAGGCACAGTTCTATTTTAACGCCTGGGTGAAGTGCGCTATTCCCCGTGGCGTGATGACTGCATCGACGGGTTGATCGTGGTCCTCGGTCGGAATAGCCTCTAGCAGTTCATCATCAAAGATCACGGCGATAACCGGTGGCTTTGGATCAAACTTCGCCAGCGCGCGGTCGTAATAACCCTTGCCCTTGCCAAGTCTTTGTCCATTTTGGTCAACGGCTAGTGCTGGAATGAAAGCCAAATCGATGGCCGCCGGTTCGACGGCTGTGCCAACTGGCTCGGCGAATCCAAAAATACCTTCGGCGGTTTCGCCTTCGAAAATTACCCAGTGCAAGGTTCCGTCATGGTTCGAGATCGGCAGTAGCACCTCGATCTCGTTCTCGATAGCCCAGTCGATGAAAAGCTCAGTGTCTGGTTCGTCGCCGTAAGGCAAATAGCAGGCAACGCGTTTTGCGGCGGTAGCAACGCAAAGTTCGGCAAGATGCACACAAAGTTCGCCAGCTATGTCGGGGTCGTAGGGCATGGCTGCGCGACGCAACTTAAGGTCACGACGAAGCTCGTTTTTCGCTTTGGCGATTTCGATTGCATCCATGCGACTAATCTTGCCATCGTGGCTATGTCTTTTGTTCTCGCTCACGGCGATGTTCGCTTGCGAATCGTTCGCATGCGCGACGCCAAGCAACTCGAACGCCTGATTCTTGGCAACCGAGAATGGCTTAGGCCTTGGGAGGCTACAAATCCAGTTGGCCCAAACTCGTTCGACATTCGTGGCATGGTGCGCGGCTTGATTCGAAACATGGATGACCGCCAGGGGTTGCCATTTGTGATTGAGTGCGATGGAGAAATTGTTGGTCAACTTAATGTCGCAAACATCGTTCACGGGTCGGTTAGCTCTGCAATGGTGGGTTATTGGGTTGCGCCCGAGATTGCCGGTAGGGGAGTCACGCCAACGGCAGTGGCTTTAGTAACCGACTATTTGTTCAACGCAGTTGGGATTCATCGCGTGCAGATCGACATTCGTCCTGAAAACCTAGCTTCGCTACGTGTCGTCGAAAAGCTGGGTTACCGATACGAAGGTCTAAAGCAGCGCTACATTCACATCAACGGCGCCTGGCGCGACCACTATTCATTTGCGCTCACGCACGATGAAGTTGTCGCCGGGGTTTTGAATCGATGGGTCCAAAACCAAGTTCCCGAGGTCAAATACCCATTTCTGACACGCCAAATTAAACACACCGAATTAAATGACGGCAGTCTCGGCAGCTAACTCATATCTTTGATGTATGAACATCAACGGATCCGGCGGACTAATGCTTTTGGTCGTCGCCGGCCTCTGGCTTTGGGTGTTCATTCCGTCGTGGCTAAAGCGCAGCGAGGCGAAAGAATCTAAGCGCGAATTTGTTGGGCGAATCAAGCGTGAAGTTAAGGCCGCAAAGCGCAAACCACGCAAAAAGTCGGTTGCAAAACAACCGACACTCTCGATGAAAAATTACTATCTGTCGATGCAAGATGAAGCCTCACCTCAGCATCAAGCGGATTCTCGCGAATGGGAACCACATCGCGTTCCCGCTCAAATTGTTCGCGAGGGCGAACTAGAGCAGCCAGAAATTGCTGATGTA
>JBEGKM010000153.1:0-3118 GCA_041184065.1 Actinomycetota bacterium | reverse complement strand
TGCCCGAGATCGAAGCTGAAACTAGACCGGTGAAGTCACCAGACTTTAGGTCAACCTTGCCACCAGCGTCAACTAGTGGCTTGCTTAGTGCAGGCAGTGCTGCAACTAGAGGCTGAACGATAACCGGTAGAGGCTTGATCTGGTTGCGAGCCTGCTCTGGGCTCAGAACTGGCGCTGTGGTGTTCTGCGACGGGCCTCCTGAGATAACCATCGGAATTGAAACAGAAGTGGTCACCGCATAGGAACTCACGTTACCCGTGCCACGCTCGATCCAAACAACCTTTGAACCGCCAAAGTTGACAACGGTGTTGCTAGCGCCACCAAAGCGGTAGTACGTGTTGTTTAGATTTAGAGGGTTGGTGCTTACTCGAGATTGACCTATTGCCTGAGAGTGCAGGTTCTCACACGCGAATGCGCTCGGGTTGAAGTAACCGTTCATGTTTGAGGAGGCGCTGACGCTCTGACCACATATCAGCCATTCGCCTGCTGGGCTGCCAACCGCCCAAACACCGGCAGTTGCAGTAACAGTCGAACCAGAGAGCGCAATTGTAGGTGCCGTGGTTAGAACATCAGGGCATTCCCACCTAGCTCGGATATCCAGAGTCGCACCATACGGTGAGTACGGAAAGCTGACGTTGCTAAACATCATTCCACTCCGCCATTCCTGCCACTGAACGAAGTTACATCCTGGCTTAGTAGCCACAGGTGCGCTTGCGATTGGAGATCCGGTGGTTACGGATTCTGTGAGCGTCTGTTGGCTATTTGAGCTCATTGTTCCACCGGTTCCAGCGTCCCAGGTGATCGAAGTGGCAGCGAATGCGGGCTCAGAAGACACAAGGTTTCCGCCAAGGGCGAGGAGCAAGGCCGCGCCAACGGATACGAGTTTTTTGAAGTTGATTGAACTAGTCATAAGTTCAAGGAAACCAAAGACCGGTCTAAAAACTGGTCTAAAAAAGGGGTTTACCCCAGCAAATCAAAGCGAGTGTGTCGCTTAGCCAACTTGTTGAGCGTGACGCTTTCCACGGGTGTGGGTGTCTTTGTGCTCAGAGTGGGTTGGGTCGGCATAGCAGGTGTCGCAAAGCAGCACTAGATCTTTGCAGCCAACATTCGCGCAGTTGCGGAACGAGTTAGTTGCGCCGCCACAGTTTTCGCACTCGCCGATGACCTTGGCTTCATCGCTGAAGTCTTGAACCATGCGGTCGTCAAAGATGTAGAGCGAACCTTCCCAAAGACCCTTGTCCTTGAAAGTCTCGCCATAGCGAACGATGCCGCCGTCGATTTGGTAGACCTCTTTGAAGCCGCGCTTGATCATTACCGCCGAGAGAATCTCGCAACGGATTCCACCGGTGCAGTAGGTGACGATTGGCTTGTCTTTGATGTGGTCATACTTGCCAGACTCGAGCTCGGCAATGAAGTCGTGTGAGGTTTCAACGTCTGGCACGATGGCGTTCTTGAACTTACCGATCTTTGCCTCGAATGCGTTGCGGCCATCGAAGAAGACGACCTCGTCGCCGCGCTCTTCAACCAGCTTGTTTACCTGGGCTGGCTTGAGGTGCTTGCCGCCGTTTGTGACGCCAGACTTGTCGACCTCGACTTCTTCGGGTGCACGGAAAGCAACCAGCTCAGGGCGGTTCTTGACAGAGAGGCGTGGAAAGTCGTTGCCGGTGCCATCTGACCACTTGAAATCGATCTTGCCGAAGCCCGGGTATTCACGGGTCTGACGCACGTACTTCTTTAGTGCAGCCATGTCGCCACCTAGGGTGCCGTTGATGCCGTGCTCAGAAACGATGATGCGACCCTTTAGGCCTAGCGACTCGCATAGAGTCTTCTGCCAAAGCTTTAGAGCAACTGGGTCAGCAACCGGCGCAAAGCCGTAATACAAGATGATTTTTTGTAGGTCCACAATCACATTCTAAACCCGCAAGCATTTATGTCGTCAGGGCGATTTAGGATGTAGGAATGAGCATGAAGCCAGGCATCGACGCCAACGAACTCAACCCAGCCGTTCGCCCACAGGACGACCTATTCCAGCACGTCAACGGAAAGTGGTTCGCCGAGGTAGACATCCCTGAAGATAAGGCGATTTACGGTGCCTTCGCAATGCTCGCCGATGACTCAGAGGCCGCCGTGCGCGAGGTGCTCGAAGAAGCAGCCGCCAACCCGCTGCCAGGTGTGAGCCAGCAGATCGGTGACCTCTATGCATCTTTCTTGGATGAAGACCGCGCCAACGAACTAGGTGCCGCTCCGATTGCCGCCGACTTAAAGCTAATCGAGCAGGTTCGCCAGATCGATGACGCGACCCAGTTGCTTGGCACCTACGAGTACCTCGGCCTATCTGGCCTGTTCGGTATTTGGGTAGACAACGACGAGGGCAACCCAGACCGCTACATCGTCAACCTGGCTCAGGGTGGCTTGGGTCTGCCAGACGAGGCCTACTACCGCGAAGAAAAGCACGCCGAGATTCGCGACGCGTATGTGCCACACATCGCCCAGATGTTGACCTTTGCCGGCTGGGATGCCGACGCGGCGCTCGCCGGAGCCAACAAGATCTTCAACTTCGAAACCGAACTGGCCAAGATTCACTGGGATAACGTTGCCACCCGTGACGCCGACAAGACTTACAACCTCACCGCCCGCGCGCACCTCGACGCACTGACCCCGACCTTCGACTGGAGCATCTGGTTGACCGCCGCCAAGTTCGACGCAAAGGTCTTGGATGAGTTGAACGTGGCAATGCCTAGTTTCTTCGAAGGCCTGGCCGCACTTTGGAACAACGAGCACCTCGAGGCAATCAAGCTTTGGTTGGCTTGGCAGGTAATCCGTTCGAGCGCCCCATACCTGAGCGAAAACTTCGTCAACGAGCGCTTCGACTTTTATGGCACCAAGCTAACAGGCGCACCGATGAACCGTGCCCGCTGGAAGCGTGCAGTTTCTCTAGTCGAAGGCTGCCTAGGCGAGGCCATCGGCAAGATCTATGTAGACAAGTACTTCCCGGCAGAGGCCAAAACTCGCATGGATGAGTTGGTCAGCTACCTAATCGAGGCTTACCGCGACAGCATCAACAAGCTCGAGTGGATGACCGAAGAAACCAAGGTCAAGGCGCTAACCAAGCTAGACA
>JBEGKM010000152.1:0-3129 GCA_041184065.1 Actinomycetota bacterium | reverse complement strand
GTCTGTGACTACTCAGACCCAAGCGTCAAATTGATTCGCGCCTTCAAAGAGTTCGGCCAAACATCGGTCGGCAAATTCATTGCTCCACAGATGGCTGCTCTGTTGGTTGGCCAAACGGGCCATCTGGTTTCGGTGCCAAGCAGTCGGCAAAACAAAATAAAGCGAGGTTATTCACCTTCGCTAGTGCTTGCCCGCAGGGTGGCGAAGGCAGCCGGCTTGCCTCTAATTGATGCCCTGCGGTTTGCGCGTGCAGTTGCCGATCAAGCTGGGTTAGGCGTTGATGCCCGCCGAAAAAACCTTGAGGGCAGCATGCTTGCCAAACCAAGCGTTCATGGCAAGCGGGTAATTTTGGTCGATGATGTTGTTACCACCGGCGCAACGCTGCTTGAGGCGGCTCGAGCAGTTACCGAACAGGGCGGTCAGGTGGTCGGCTTTCTCACATTTGCTGAAACAATGCTGAAAATTGACCACGAATATTCAAAAACCCGCACGAAAAATTCAAAATGGGTATAACTTTCAGACACGGGTAATGACGCCCGACGATGGAGGTCATCATGGAAGTTAAAATCACCGCTAAAAACCTCACTGTGTCAGATCGATTCCGAGAATACGTAAGCGATCGAACCCCGAAGGTTGAACAGCTTTCCCAACGCGTGCAGTCACTCGACATTAAAGTGACCAGACACGATCACAGCAAGACCTCTGGGCCTGAAGATCAGGTTGAACTAACCGTTTATGAACCCGGTCACGTAATTCGCGCCGAGGCCCACGCCGGCGACAAGTTTGCTGCATTCGATCTTGCATTCGGCAAGCTTTCAGAGCGCCTTCGCCGAGCCGCCGACCGCCGCAAGGTTCACCACGGCCACCACGGCTCGATTGGCACGAGCGAACTGACCGCTCACGACTTTGCCGAGCTTGACGTCAAGCCTGCAGACTCAGATGTTCTGCTGGGCAAAGCGAGGCATGTCGAGCCGATTGCCGAGGAGGCGCCAGACTTTGGTGAGAGCCCGGTGGTGATTCGCCGCAAGGAATTTGCTAGTAACCCAATGACGGTAGACGATGCGCTGTATCACATGGAACTTGTCGGCCACGATTTCTACCTATTTCACGACTCAGAGACCGACAAACCAAGCGTGGTTTACCGTCGCAAGGGCTGGAGCTACGGAGTGGTTACTCTCTCCTAGAGTTCGCTGAAAGCAATACTGGAACAGGGCTCAGCCGCGTCGCGGCTGGGCCCTGCGTCTAAGATTGAACAAAGACCTATTCAAGTGGCTTGGAGCAAAATTTTGGCTAATCTAATCGACAAACTACTGCGCGCTGGCGAGGGAAAAATCCTTGCGAAGCTTCGCAACTATGCCGACGCGATCAACGCCCTCGAGGCCGACTTCACCGCACTTACCGACGACGAGCTGCGCAACGAAACCACCGTACTTCGTGAGCGCTACGCCGCCGGCGAGAGCCTAGATGATTTGTTGCCAGAAGCCTTCGCAGCCGTGCGCGAAGCATCAAAGCGCACCCTTGGAATGCGCCCATACGACGTTCAGCTAATGGGTGGTGCCGCGCTGCACCTAGGCAACATAGCCGAAATGAAGACCGGTGAAGGAAAGACCCTGGTCGCAACCTTCCCGGCCTACCTAAACGCAATCGCGGGTCGTGGCGTTCACGTCATTACCGTCAACGACTACCTCGCCAACTACCAATCAGACCTAATGGGTCGTGTTTTCCGTGCGCTTGGCATGACCACCGGCTGCATCATTTCGGGTCAAGACCCAACTGTTCGCCGCGAACAATACCTAGCCGACATTACTTACGGCACCAACAACGAATTCGGTTTCGACTACCTTCGCGACAACATGGCTTGGCAGCAAGCCGACTTGGTTCAGCGCGGCCACTTTTTTGCCGTAGTCGACGAAGTTGACTCGATTCTTATCGACGAGGCACGCACCCCTCTGATCATCTCGGGTCCGGCGTCTGGCGATGCTAACCGTTGGTTTGGCGAGTTCGCCAAGATCGCCGAAAAGCTTCAACCTGTAATCGACTATGAAGTCGACGAAAAGAAGCGCACAGTTGGAATCCTTGAACCTGGCATCGAAAAGGTAGAGGACTACCTGGGCATCGCCAACCTTTATGAGTCAGAGAACACCCCGCTGATTTCGTTTTTGAACAACTCAATTCGCGCGAAGGCTCTGTTCAAGCGCGACAAAGACTACGTGGTCATCGACGGCGAGGTGCTAATCGTCGATGAGCACACCGGTCGCATCCTTGCCGGTCGACGCTACAACGAGGGCATTCACCAGGCGATTGAGGCCAAGGAGGGTGTTGAGGTCAAGGCCGAAAACCAAACCCTTGCTACCGTCACCCTGCAAAACTACTTCCGTCTTTACAACAAGCTATCTGGCATGACCGGAACCGCCGAAACCGAGGCCGGCGAGTTCATGAGCACCTACAAGTTGGGTGTTGTGCCAATCCCAACCAACAAGCCGATGATTCGCATTGACCAGCCTGACCTGATCTATAAGAACGAAGAGGTCAAGTTTGAGCAGGTCGTGGTTGACATTGCCGCCAGACATGCAAACGGTCAGCCCGTTTTGGTTGGAACCACCTCGGTTGAAAAGAGCGAATACCTGTCAAAGCTTTTGGCTAAGGCCGGGGTTCGCCACGAGGTTTTGAACGCCAAGAACCACGCCCGTGAGGCAGCCATCGTGGCCCAGGCAGGTCGTCTGGGTGCGGTTACCGTGGCAACCAACATGGCTGGCCGTGGAACAGACGTCATGCTGGGTGGTAATGCCGAATTCCTAACCGTTGATGCCCTGCAGAAGCGCGGCTTGAACCCCGATGAAAACCCAGAAGATTACGAAGCCGCATGGGCCGATCAGTTCGCTGCGGTAAAGGCCGAGGTCGCCGCCGAAGCCGACAAGGTCCTCGAAGTTGGCGGCCTTTATGTGCTGGGCACCGAGCGCCACGAATCTCGTCGAATCGACAACCAGCTTCGCGGGCGCGCCGGTCGCCAGGGTGACAAGGGTGAATCCCGATTCTACCTATCGCTGACCGACGACCTCATGCGCATGTTCAACTCAGGTGCCGCCAGCGCCATGATGAACCGCTCGGATGTTCCAGACGACATGGCCA
>JBEGKM010000151.1:0-3153 GCA_041184065.1 Actinomycetota bacterium | reverse complement strand
TGTACGGCTTCTTCAACACTGTTCCGAAAGAGATTGACGAGGCGGCGAAGATCGACGGCGCTACTCACACCCAGATCTTCTTCACAATCATCCTTCGCCTGGTTGCACCGATTCTTGCGGTCATGGCCTTGCTCTCATTCATCGGCACCTCGAGCGACTTTATTCTTGCTTCGATCGTGTTCAACAAGTCTGAGCAATACACGTTGGCTGTTGGGCTTGGAACCCTAATCGACGACCCGCACTCAAAGAACTGGGCAATGTTCTCGGCTGGTGCTGTGCTTTCGGCAGCCCCAATCGTTGCTCTATTCATTGGTCTGCAGCGCTTCATCATCTCTGGTCTCGTTGGTGGCGCAGTAAAGGGTTAATCAACCTGAAACCTCTTACCGTTAGGTTTGGCACATGAAGAACTTGCCTGTTTCGTTGCAACCGTTTCACGACGGCTCAGAGCTTTATGTCTTGAACCAAAAGCCGGCGCTGCTCGACACCGTCAAGGTTCGTGTGCGCATTCACAGCGCGCTCGGTCAGGTCAAAGAGGTCCGAGTTCGATACAGCGAGAGCGGCGAAGCATTTCCTTCACCGCCAGCTAAGTTGATTCGCCGCGAGGGTGAATGGTCTTGGTTTGAGTCATCGTTTGTGATGCACAACCCCAAGATGCACTACCGCTTCATGATCACACTCGAATCGGGCGAGGTGCTTTGGCTGAATGGTCTCGGTCTGTTCCGCCTGAATCCAGCCGACATCAACGATTTCCGAATCAACACTTTCTCGTCAGCCCCCTCATGGGGAGCCGGCACAATCATGTACCAAATCTTTCCGGATCGATTTGCTCGATCGAAGCAGGCCGAAAAGCACAAGGCACCCGAGTGGGCTCAGCCTGCCGAGTGGGGCGACGCGGTTATCGGCTCGGGCCCCGGAACTGGCGAACAATTCTTTGGCGGCGACCTGTGGGGCGTAATCGAGCATCTCGATCACCTCAAGAAACTCGGCGTGACCATGCTTTACCTGACCCCGATTTTTCCGGGTCGCTCTAACCACCGCTACGACGCAAGTTCGTTCAGCCAGGTCGACCCAGTTCTAGGCGGCAACAAGGCTCTACAGGCGCTGATTGAAGAGGCTCACAAAATGGGCTTCAAAATCATCGGTGACCTAACCAGCAACCACTCGGGCGATGCCCACGAATGGTTCAAGGCTGCCTACAAAAACCCGAGCGCGCCAGAAAGCGACTTCTATTACTTCACCGAAAAGAACACCAAGTATGACTCTTGGTTTGGTGTGGCCAGTCTGCCCAAGTTCAACTGGAAGTCGGCGGAGCTGCGCAAGCGATTCATCGAAGGCAAGACATCGGTTGTGGCCAAGTGGCTGAAGGCTCCATTTGGTTTCGATGGTTGGCGCATCGATGTGGCAAACATGACTGGCCGAATTCGTGACGAAGATCTTTACGACGAAGTTGCCAAGACCATTCGCAGCACCATGGTTTCGGTCAACCCCGACACCATTATGCTCGGCGAATACACCAGCGATGCCGCCTATCACGTTCAGGGTGACGGCTGGCAGGGGGCCATGACCTACAGCAACTTCACAAAGCCGGTTTGGCGTTGGTTCTACAACACCAAGTCAAAGGGCAAGCCAGGCTACATGGAATGGGATGGAACCTACAAGGCCGACGGCGTTGATCTGGTTGCCAGTTACCGACAGTTCATCAACGGATTCCCTTGGCACGTGCGACTTCACAACATGAATCCGCTAGACACTCATGACATCCCACGCTTCAAGACCTTTGCTATCAAGGGCGCCCAAGCTGTTGCGGCTGGAATGCAGTTCACCTTCCCGGGTATTCCGGTTATTTGGGCCGGCGACGAGTTTGGCCTAGATGGCTGGAACGGTGAGAATTCGCGCACCCCGTTACCTTGGAACAACGAACGACCACACGACCCAAGTTTGATTGACATGTATGCCGAGCTCGCTGCACTGCGAAAGGCAAACCCGGCTCTGGTGAGTGGTTCGATGAGATTCCTATACGCTTCGGCCGAGGCGGTTCTATTTGTGCGAGAGCACAAAAAGCAATCGGTCTTGGTGTTGGCAACCCGTGGTCGCGACAAAGAAATCAAGATCGCCAAAGACGCTGTGTTTGGCATCGCTGACGCCGTGAACATTTACGGTGGCTCACCAATCGAATTGGGCAAGAAAAATGCCAAATTTGCCGGCGAAAAGTTGAGTTTTAACGTTTGGCGTTTGCCAGCAACTAAATAAAAGTGATAAAGTCTTCTGGTGCCTGGCGCTAGTTGCCTTTGCACAACGCCCCGATAGCTCAGTGGTAGAGCACTTCCATGGTAAGGAAGGGGTCGCCAGTTCAATCCTGGCTCGGGGCTCGAAATAGCCGAAAGGTTTTTCATCCGCCAGTCCAATAACTTTTGGTAGTGGCAAGCGGCGGGGTAGCTCAGGTGGTTAGAGCACACGACTCATAATCGTGGTGTCGCGGGTTCAAGTCCCGCCCTCGCTACAAAACGACCAAGACCTTCGGGTCTTTTTTCGTTTAAGCCCACATCGCTTGCAATCTGCGATTTTTACGCGCTCTCTAAAAACCGCCAGCTCCATTGGGCGACCCCAGGCCGGTTGGCCCATCCCAGCCTTCGCGTGCATTGCACCAATACAAGACCGTGCATTTACCGTTCGAGCCCTCGGTAATGTCGTGCAGTTGTTCTTTGTTTGCGACCGTGAATGTCGCTGGGTTGCCCCCGGTCTTGGGTCCAATTGCATACATTCCAGCGATGATCGGTGCCGAAACGCTCGTTCCTCCGAACGTAAACCAACCGCCCTCAAACGCCACGGCAACACCAGTGGCCGGGTCGGCGACGGCCGCAAAATCGGCGGTCAATTTGTTTGCGCAACCGGTCATAAAAATGGGTTGCCAGACCGCGGCACGATTGTAGTCAGAGCAACCGCTACCCGCCTTACTCCAAGCACTCTCGCTTGCCCATCTGCCTCGTTGATCTACCTTGAGCGTCGTGCCGCCAATAGCAATCACACTGGCAAAACTTGCAGGCGCTAAAACCCCGTAACCCGAGTCGCCGCTTGATGCAACCACGGCTATGCCTTTGGCTGTTGCCGATGCATAAGCGGGGTATTTGAACTCGGGGGCGTCGACGCCGCCAT
>JBEGKM010000150.1:0-3195 GCA_041184065.1 Actinomycetota bacterium | reverse complement strand
GTTGCAAACCCTCGACCGCGCCAAGAACGATACCGCTGACCCCGACCACAAGTGCATGACCGATGCCGAGGCAGACAATGTCAAGATTTGTCGCTACGGCAGAATCGGTGCCGACTATCGAGTGCTCCTGGTTGGCGACTCACACGCGGCGATGCACCTAGGTGCCTGGAATCTGCTGGCCGAGCGCGGTGGCTTCGAACTCAATCTCGCTTACAAAGCCAGTTGCTCGTTCAATCTCGAGAAGCGAAGCGATTCTGCACGCGGCAAGACGTGTGAACAGTGGAACCGCAACCTGCAGCAAACCGTTGCCGCGGATAAGCCCTACAACCTAGTGCTGACCAGCTACTACACTGCTGTACGAGCCACCCAACGCGAAGGTGATCACACTGCAGACACCGTGGCCGGATTCAAAGCCGCCTGGGCACCGCTTCAGGCTCGCGGTTCGACGGTCGTTGCCATCCGTGACGGCGTGAACATGGATAAGCCGATGCGCGACTGCTGGGAGTCTGCGGTTTATGACGCCAGTAAGTGTCAGATGGCCGAGAAGGACGCGTTCATTACCGACCTTGCCCAGCGAGCTGCATCCAGCCCACCGGGCGCCCTGACTCTCGACTTCACCGATTTGTATTGCCAGACCGGCATTTGCCCGGCAAAGCTCAACGGGGTTTACGTCTATCGCGACAACTCGCACATCTCGCTGCTGTTCAGCCAGAACATGGCGGGGGATTGGTATCACCGTCTGACCCAACTCGGGGTCAAGCTGCCGGCGATCTCAGGCTTCGGAAACTAGCTTCTTCCAAACCTGTTTGGTGGCTGCGAGCAGCTCATCCATGTTCTCGGCACCGTGACGTTTCGCCGCATGGATGATGATTCGAGCACAGGCATCCGAGTCGGCCAACGCATCGTGGTGGTTGAACTCTTCATGCCCGATCGCATAGGCCACGGCATTCAGGCGATAACTCTCGATGTTGTAGGTCTTGCGTGAGATGGCAAGCGAGCAGGTGTAGTTGATCTGAGGCAGCGGCCATTCGATTAGCTCGGCACTTTTACGCAGCACGCCCATGTCGAATGGCGCGTTGTGTGCCACCAGAGGGTAGTCGCCAACAAAGGCAAGGATGAACTGCAGGGCCTCATGTATCTCGGGTGCGCCATCAACGTCGCTCGGGCGAATGCCGTGAACTCGGATGTTGCCCTCGTGAAACCAGTTATTTGGGTAAGGCGGTTGAATCAAGGTGGCGACCGATTCGACAATCTGCCCATCGTGCACGCGCACCAGACCGACGGCGCAAGGGCTGGCCGGTGAACCGTTAGCGGTTTCGAAGTCGATGGCAACAAAGTTGAGGGGCACGAAGCAAGTCTGCCAGAGCAACTCATCCTTGAATGCCGCCTCGGGTAGACTTGACCCTCGTGGCTCTAACTATCGGAATCGTGGGACTGCCAAATGTTGGCAAGTCGACCCTCTTTAATGCACTGACCAAGAACAACGTTCTGGCGGCGAACTACCCGTTCGCAACCATCGAACCTAACGTCGGTGTCGTCAACCTTCCAGACCCTCGCCTGCAGGGTCTCGCCGACATGTATGGATCGGAGCGTTTGCTTCCGGCCCCTGTGTCGTTCGTTGACATCGCCGGTATCGTGCGTGGTGCATCCGTTGGTGAAGGTCTAGGCAACAAATTCCTAGCTAACATCCGTGAAGCAGATGCAATCGCGCAGGTGGTTCGCGGCTTCGTAGATGGTGACGTAATTCACGTTGATGGCAAGGTTGACGCGGCCAGTGACATCGAGACCATTAACACCGAGCTCATCCTCGCTGACATGGAGACCCTAGACAAGGCTCGCCCTCGCATCGAGAAGGAAGTCAAGGGCAAGAAGATGGAGCCAGCGGCTCTCGAAGCCATTGACGAGGCCAAGAAGGTTCTCGATTCGGGTAAACCTCTTTCATCAAGCGATGTCGACCTAGGCCCGATCAAGGAACTTGGTCTACTTACCTCAAAGCCAATCATTTACGTTTTCAACGTTGACGAGTCAATCCTGACCGACGCAGCCAAGAAGAAGGCGCTCGCCGACTTGGTCGCCCCTGCTGAGGCAGTTTTCTTGGATGCCAAGGTTGAATCAGAGCTAATCGATCTATCGGCCGAAGAAGCCAACGAGTTGCTTGCATCTCTTGGCCAGGATGAGTCTGGCCTCGACCAGCTTGCCCGCATCGGTTTCGACACCCTTGGTCTGCAAACCTACCTAACCGTTGGCCCGAAAGAGGCTCGCGCCTGGACCATTCACAAGGGTTGGACCGCACCTCAGGCTGCCGGTGTTATTCACACCGACTTCCAGCGCGGCTTTATCAAGGCTGAAATCGTGTCTTATGACGACCTAATGGCTGCCGGTTCAATGGCAGACGCCAAGGCCGCAGGCAAGGTTCGCATGGAAGGTAAGGACTACGTCATGAAGGATGGCGACGTGGTCGAGTTCCGCTTCAACGTATAGCCTCGATCTTGAGGGCCTCGTTCAATCTCGGCATTAGCCGGTTAAATGAGGTGACCGGATTCACCTTGCTGAGCAAGTACAACGCAAACAGCCCAATCGCAACCCAAGGTGCAACCAGGGCAACCAAGACCGATACCAGGCCATAGATGGTCACGACGATATTCATCAACGTGCCCAAGCGCGCGTAGGTTTCACCACTAAACGGCGAGTCATCTGTGACAGGCAAATGTCCCTTGATTCGCAAGGCAGCGAACAAGGCGACCTGGATCGGAGCCTCGGCAAAGATCAGCACTCCAAACCAGAAGACCGCAGACGCCGCATTCGGAGTATTCAGGTTTTCTCCGAGTAGGGCAGCGCCGAACGGTATGAGAGTAGCGAAGAGCAAGACAACGCCGTGTTGCCAGACCATAAGGGCATTTGGCCGCCCGGCAAACTGAGCCATCACGTGATATTGATACCAAATCGCATAGAGAACAAAGAATCCCATCAGAAACGAGAAGTAGACGGGCCACTGCTCGGCTAATCCCGCCGACAGGCTCTCAGCCTCAGATGCTTTCTTGACCGAACCGATCAGGTCGAAGCCCAAGAGCGTGAGGGCAATGGCAAAGATTCCATCGCTAATCGCATCGATTCTTGAGTGTTCGATGTCTTGAAAGTGCTTCATTTCAACTCCCCAGGTTGGTTTTGGGTAAGTTTAAGCAGAATCAAAAATGC
>JBEGKM010000149.1:0-3238 GCA_041184065.1 Actinomycetota bacterium | reverse complement strand
TAGTGCGGTTGGAAAAGACATCCGATTTGGTCTAGGAGCGGTGCGAAACGTCGGTCTAAATGTGGTCGAGGGTATCGCCAAGGCCAGAGCCGAGAAGGGCCGATTCACTTCTTTCCACGACTTCCTGCGCAAGGTTCCCGCGATTGTTTGCTCGAAGCGCGTAATCGAATCTTTGATTAAAGCCGGTGCCTTCGACAGCCTGGGTAACACCAGGCGATCGCTTGTCGAAATTCATGAGGAGGCAGTTGACGCGCAGGCTTCGCTAAAGCGCAATGAAGCCGTTGGTCAAATCGACCTATTCGGTTCACTTTTTGATGATGTCGGCGTTGAAGACAGCATTGGCGGCTCGGTGCCAGATCGCCCCGAGTGGCCCAAGAAAGAAAAGCTGGCTCACGAGCGAGACATGCTCGGGCTGTACGTCAGCGATCACCCTCTCGCCGGTCGCGAGGCGCAGTTGGCACGGTATTCAGAGCGGACCATCACCGAGATCGCCTCTGCTGAAAATATCGCAGATGGCGAGACCGTTACGGTTGCTGGTTTGGTTACCTCGGTTCAGCACAAGGTTGCTAGGGCCTCGGGAAACCCATACGGAGCGGTGGTTCTTGAGGATTTCGAAGGTGAAATCAACGTCATGCTGATGGGCAAGACCTATCAGGAGTTCGGGCGAAATCTCGAAACCGACCAAGTTGTTGTTGTTCGTGGGCGAATCAGTCAGCGCGATGACGGGAACAGCATTCACTGCTATTCAATCGAAACCATTGAAGCTGGAGCTGCCGAGCAAACTGGCCCACTCATAATTCGATTGAACGAAACCGATGCCAACCGCGAAACTCTAGAAGAGCTGGACCGCATCCTCAGGGTTCACGCGGGCAAGCAGGAGGTTCAGGTTCGCCTGGTCGGTGGCGAGGGTGAGCGAATGTTCAAACTTCAGCCGATGGTCGCAACCTCGAGCGACCTTTACGGTGAGCTTAAGGTCTTGCTTGGCGCAGGCTGCCTTGGTTAACCCGCGCTATTGAGCGCTTCGCCAGGGCTAAAGTACTGGCGCTGGCAGTAAAGCAAGGCGTCATCTTGCTCGCCGAGAAGTCCTTCAAGAATGTCGACGATCACGACAGCGTTTGCCTCGATATTCACAATCTGACGAACCTTGGCAATCAAAATTGCGGTTGCAGTTGGAAAAACGGGCACTCCCATCGGGCCGATTTTCCAATCCTCAGGAACGAATCTTTGGGTGTGGTCGGCGGCCATGCGTGCCGCCAACTCAAGGTTGCTGGCACCCAAGGTGTGAATAGCGACATACTTTGCGTTTTCGATGCTCGGCCAAGTGCTCGAACCACGTGCCACATTGAAGCTGGCCAGCGGCGGGTTAGCGCCGAGAGAGGTCATAGAGGTCGCGGTAAAGCCCACGGGTGATCCGTCAGCAGAAACGGTGGTGATCACCGAAACGCCAGAAGCATGGCGTCGAAAAGTTGCTCGCAGCGCTTCGATTGGGTCTTTTTGTGGTTCTAGGTTCTGCATTCACGGTCCTTTATGTGCGTCTATCCAAGGATACCGAACCGCGTGCGCTCATCCGAGCTTTACAATTGAGTGGATTTGACTGGAGGGTCCCATGAGGCAAGCGCAAGCTTTCGAGCTTCGTACCGTAGATTTGCGCGGCAAGTCGCTGACCAGTCACGATTTGAATTTGGCTATACCTCGCGCGGCAATCGACGTGTCTAAAGCCATCGAAATGATTTCTCCACTTCTCGAAGATGTGCGGGTCAGGGGAGAGGCAGCCGTAGTTGAAGTCACCAAGGAGCGCGACGGGGTTGACCCGAGGCCAATCCTGGTTTCACAGGTCGAACTCACCGAGGCGCTAAACTCGCTCGACTCAGACCTACGAACCGCCATCGAGCAAGCCATCATTCGCGTGCGAAAAGTATCTGAGGCCAACCTTCCAGAAGACACGAGTGTTGAATTAGCCACCGGAGCCAAGGTGCGCCAGCGCTGGCAACCTGTCGATTCAGTTGGTCTGTACGTGCCAGGCGGCAAAGCGGTTTACCCCTCGAGCGTAATCATGAACGTTGTGCCGGCTCAGGTGGCGGGCGTTCCGCGCCTCGCTGTGGCCTCGCCGGCTCAAAAGGAGTTTGGCGGACGACCTCACCCGACAGTCCTCGCCACGGCCGCACTGCTGGGCGTTGAGAGCGTCTACTGCATGGGCGGACCGGCCGCTGTCGCAGCATTTGCGTTTGGACTTCCATCTGTCGGGCTCGATCCGGTCAACCTGGTTACCGGGCCGGGAAATATCTTCGTTGCGGCCGCCAAACGCGCTTTGCGCGGCACGATTGGAATCGACTCTGAAGCGGGCACCACGGAAATCCTGATTTTGGCTGACGCGAGTGCAGATCCAAAACTAATCGCCTACGACCTGGTTAGTCAGGCGGAGCACGACGAAGCTGCGGCTTCGGTTTTGGTGACGGACTCGCCCGAGTTGGCCGCTCAGGTTCTGAAGGTGCTTCCATCGGTAGTCGAGGCAACGGCTCACAGTGACCGAGTTTTGACTGCGTTGGCCGGCCAGCAGTCGGCGATCGTGTTGGTCGATGACATCGATTCGGCAATCAGGGTTGCCAACGACTATGCCACCGAGCACCTCGAGATTCACACCATCGATAACGAGACGGTTCTGCAAAAGATCACTAATGCCGGAGCAATCTTCTTGGGCAACTATTCGCCGGTCAGTCTCGGTGACTACATGGCTGGTTCTTCCCACGTACTGCCAACCGGCCAACAAGCCAAGTTTGGGTCTGGTCTCGGTGTGCACAGCTTCTTGCGCCCGCAACAGATTATTGATTACTCACGCGACGGTCTCGAACCGATCGCGAAGCTGGTGCAGAACTTTGCCAACGCCGAAGGCCTTCCGGCTCACGGCGAAGCCGTTTCGGCGCGCTTCGAGTAATTAATTCATTTATAAACTTTTGGGCACATTTGTGCCTTTTTTGCCTGGGTGGCTGCCAAAAAACCCGTAAATTCAAGCAATTCTGACCGACACGCCGACTGCGGGTGAAATTTGCATCGTTTCCACCCAAACCACAAGATATAGGGGTTGCACATAGAAAACTATCCACATCTAGTGCAAAAACACGGTTTTTCTGTGGATAACTAATAAGAACTTGTGAAGAAGGGGAGGAAAGTACGGTGCATTGCCCGTTTTGTCGTTACCCAGATTCAAGAGTGACTGATTCGCGAACTTCGGATGATGGTT
>JBEGKM010000148.1:0-3277 GCA_041184065.1 Actinomycetota bacterium | reverse complement strand
CTCATAGGCGATGCAAACCGGAATTTCTTTAAGGCCGGTAAGAACGTCGAGCTTGGTTAGAACAAAGTCGGTAACACCGTTGATGCGTGCCGAGTAGCGCGCGATCGGGGCGTCATACCAGCCGCAGCGACGAGGGCGGCCGGTGGTGGTGCCAAATTCGTGGCCGGTGGCGCGCAGGAACTCGCCGTTCTCGTCGAACAATTCGGTTGGGAAAGGGCCAGCGCCAACGCGAGTTGTGTAGGCCTTGACGATGCCGATGACGGTCTTGAACTGGCCAGGGCCAATGCCCGAACCGGTTGATGCGCCGCCTGCGGTTGAGTTTGAAGATGTCACAAACGGGTAGGTGCCGTGGTCAACATCGAGCATGGTGGCCTGGCCACCCTCGAACAAAACGGTCTGGCCGTTGTTGATTGCGTCGTGAAGCTCTAGTGCGGTGTCGGCAACCATTGGGCGCACGCGCTCGGCATAGCTAAGCAGCTCGGCAACGGTTTCGTCGACCTTGATTGCGGCGCGGTTATAAACCTTGGTTAGCAGGTTGTTTTTGGCAACCAGTGCGGCCTCAACCTTTTGGCGCAAGATGCTTTCGTCGAACAAGTCTTGAATGCGAATGCCCACGCGGTTGATCTTGTCGGCATAGGTTGGGCCAATGCCGCGGCCGTTGGTGCCGATTGCACGCTTGCCCAAGAAGCGCTCTGAAACCTTGTCGATGGTCACGTTGTAAGGGGTGATGACGTGGGCGTTTGCTGAAACGCGAAGCTTTGAGGTGTCGATGCCTCGAGCGTTTAGCGCATCGATTTCTTCGAACAAAACCGCTAGGTCGATGACCACACCGTTTGAAATAACTGGAACAACACCCGGGGTCAGAATGCCCGAAGGAAGAAGGTGGAGGGCGTATTTTTCGTTGCCGATGACAACGGTGTGACCTGCGTTGTTGCCGCCGTTGAACTTAACGACATAGTCGATGTGCTCGGCCAAAAGGTCGGTTGCTTTACCCTTACCTTCGTCGCCCCACTGCGCACCGATGATTACAACTGCAGGCATGATTACCCCTTGCAAAACCTTGGATTCGCACGCGATGGCGTGCACTCAAGTTTATCGCTTGAAGACGTGCTGCATAACCCACTGGTGCATGGTTATTGCGGCTGCAGCCGAAGCGTTGATTGAGCGGGTTGAGCCAAACTGGGTGATTTCGAGAACCACCTCGGCGGCTTCGATAGCGGCCTGGCTAAGACCCGGGCCTTCTTGACCAAATAGCAAAACGCAAGATTCGGGCAGTTCATACTCTTCGATTTTTTTGCAACCCGGCACGTTATCAATCGCGATTATTGGCAACTTTTGGCCGTCGTTGGCGATCTTGCACCATTCCACAAAATCTTCAACGGTTGGGTGATGGCGAACGTGTTGATAGCGATCGGTCACCATTGCTCCGCGTCGATTCCAACGTCGGTTTCCGATGATGTGCACCTCGGCCGCCAAGAAAGCATTGGCCGTGCGCACGATCGAGCCGATGTTTAGGTCGTGCTGCCAGTTTTCAATTGCAACGTGATATTTGTGTCGGCGCTGATCGAGCGAGGCAATGATTGCCTCCATCTTCCAGTAGCGATACTGGTCGAGCACATTTCGGGTGTCGCCGTTTAGCAAAAGCTCTGGGTCGAGCAGCGAGTCTGGGTTTGGCGCATCGGGCGTGCCAGCATCGGTAGGCCACTCACCTTGCCAAGGGCCAACTCCCCAGGTGGTTTGCTCTGGGCTTTCGGTGGCGCCGGGTGCAACATATTCGGCGCCGGTTGCACGCCCGTTTTCATCAATATTCTTTGCGACGAAGTCGCTCGAATTAAATTCTGGCAAAGCTCTTCTTCCGCAGGTTAAGCGTTAGCGTGGCTAGCAGCGCCATGATGGTTGAACCAATGAACACGCTTAGATTTGCGGTGTCGTGCCAGTCATCATTGTTGCCAAACGACAGTTCGCTCATCAAGAGCGCAACCGTAAAGCACATGCCGAACAGTGGGGCAATCGAAAGCATATCGGCCCACTTTAGGTTGGCGGCCAATTTGCCCAGCCCGGTCTTGGTCACTAACCATGCCGTGCCAATCACGCCAAGTGGCTTGCCGATAACCATTGCGATGACGATTCCGATTGTGATGGTTGAGCCGGTTAGCTTGTCGAGGCTAAAGCCACTCAAGCTCACGCCGGCCGACATCAGAGCAAAAATGGGCAGAGCCCCAAATGTGACCCACTTTTCGAGTTTGCCAAGCACCTTTTCGCCCTTGGGCATAAAAGTGCCGAGAATCACACCCGCCAGCGAGACAACCGACAGCAGGTGAAAGTTAGCCGTGAAAAACAGGGCGATCATCAAAATAGTTAGCGAGTCATCGACCACAGCCACTGTCAGCACAAAGGCACGAAGTTGCTTGGGCAAACCCTTGGCCGCGATTGCAAAAATAGCAAGGGCAAAGGCAACATCGGTGCTCATTGGCACACCCCAACCTGCGGCGGTTGGCAGGCCATCGTTGATGAGCGAATAGATTATGACCGGCACAGCCATGCCACCGAGAGCGGCAAAAATTGGCACCACTGCTTGGCGGGGCTTGGCCAAGCTGCCGTGAGTGATTTCGTGGCGAAGCTCAATACCAAGTGTCAAGAAGAACAAAAATATTGCGGCGCCTTTGAGCGGCTCAAAGTGCGCAAAGGCCTCATAAGACGAGGCAAACGGCGAGTTCGCCCAAATCATTGCGGCAACAGCACCAAGAATCAAATACATGCCTCAAGCCTATTTCAGGTTAACCTGACCGAAACCATGGGCCAGGCTGTGGCGGGTATTCTTGAGGCATGGCAGATCGCAGCAAAATCACTTCTTGGCTCACCGACATGGATGGCGTGCTCGTGCACGAGGGTGTTGCCATTCCAGGCGCCGCTGCACTGATTGCAAAGTGGACAGCCGAAGAGACCCCTTTCTTGGTGCTAACCAACAACTCGATCTATACCCCGCGCGACCTCTCGGCTCGCCTGGTTGCCACCGGTTTGAACATTCCTGAGGACCGCATCTGGACCTCGGCGCTTGCCACCGCAGCCTTTCTGGCCAGCCAAAAGCCTGGCGGTTCGGCCTTTGTAATCGGCGAAGCCGGCATGACCCAGGCGCTCTATGACGTTGGCTTTGTGATGACCGACCAGAACCCCGACTATGTGGTTCTTGGCGAAACCCGCAATCTGAGCTTTGAGAACCTAACCACCGCGGTTCGCCTAATCGGTGCAGGTGCTCGTTTTATTGTGACTAACCCAG
>JBEGKM010000147.1:0-3298 GCA_041184065.1 Actinomycetota bacterium | reverse complement strand
CGTAGACAAGTTGACCGCCTAAAGCTCGAAGAGATGGCCCTAAAGAAGGAGAAAGACGAGGCCTCGAAAGACCGACTCGAAAAGCTTCGCGAAGACCTAGCCGGCAAGACCGAAAAACTTGAAGAATTAAACGCTCGCTGGGCAAAAGAGCGGGCCGAACTAAATAAGGTTGGTGAGCTCAAGACCAAGCTAGATGGCCTGCGCATCGAAGCCGAACGGGCACAACGTGAGGCAAACCTCGAACGCGCTTCACGCCTTTTGTATGGCGAGATTCCGGCGCTCGAAAAGGAGCTGGCTGCACTTGAAGCCGCCGAAAATATTTCGAGTGCCGATGGCACTGAGCGAATGGTGAACGACCAGGTCGGCGAAGACGACATTGCTGCCGTGGTTAGCGCCTGGACAGGTGTGCCTACCGGAAAGCTTTTGGCCGGCGAGAGCGAGAAGCTGCTGAACCTAGAGGCCGAGCTCGGCAAACGCTTGATTGGTCAAAAGGCTGCGGTCAAGTCGGTTTCTGATGCGGTTCGCCGCACCAAGGCCGGCATTAGTGACCCAGATCGACCAACCGGATCGTTCTTGTTCTTGGGCCCAACCGGTGTTGGTAAAACCGAGCTGGCCAAGAGCCTTGCCGAATTCTTGTTTGACGACGAGAAGGCCATGGTTCGAATCGACATGTCTGAATATGGCGAAAAGCACTCGGTCAGCCGCTTGCTTGGTGCCCCTCCTGGCTACATCGGCTACGAAGAGGGCGGGCAACTAACCGAGGCCGTGCGCCGCAGGCCATACTCGGTGGTCTTGCTCGACGAGGTTGAGAAGGCCCACCCAGAGGTGTTCGACGTGTTGCTTCAGGTTCTTGATGACGGCCGCCTAACCGATGGCCAAGGCCGCGTTGTTGACTTTAAGAACGTGATTTTGATTCTCACATCGAACCTTGGGTCACAGTTCTTGATTGACCAAGAAATCACCGATGAGCAAAAGCGCGAAGGCGTGATGGCCATGGTTCGCGGTCACTTCAAGCCCGAGTTCTTGAACCGCCTTGACGACATCGTGATCTTTAGCGCACTTGACCGCAGCGAGCTTGGTCAGATCGTTGAGCTCAACATTGATCGACTATCGAAGCGCCTTGAGCAACGCCGTTTGCAGTTGGCCGTTACCCCGGCTGCCCGCACCTGGCTTGCCGACCGCGGCTATGACCCAATTTATGGTGCTCGCCCGCTTCGCCGTTTGATGCAACAGCAAATTGACGACAAGTTGGCCAACCTGTTGTTAGCTGGCACCATCACCGATGGTTCGTTTGTGCGCGTTGATGTTGCCGAGGGCGGCGTTGCCTTGATTGTTGAACCGGGGCAGCTATAGCCTCTGCTCACAGCAATCGTCCAGGCACTCTGGATAAACTGACAGTCATGGCAAGCATAAGAAAGTTCGGTACGCGTAAATTACAGCGCGGGGGCCACACCCTAATTTTGGGATGGTCACCCCTGGCTATTGAGGTCATTCGAGAATTAACCATTGCCAACGAAAACGTGCGAAACCCCAGAATCGCAATATTGGCGCAGGTGAGTTCGGACCAAATAGTGTCAGAACTGGCTCAACTCGAATTGGGTCGCCAGCGCTTTTGCGTGATTCAAGGAGACCCAACCTCCTTGGCGGATTTGGAGCGAGCTCAGGTTTTAGTATCCAACTCGATTGTTGATCTGAATTCAGATTTTCGAGAGCTCGAGGATAAAGCGATTGCGCAGGCTTCAACGCATTCTGCTCTGGCGGTTGTTGTCGAAGACCTACTATCTTTCGCTGGCGACGAAATCTATTTCAGTCGGCTGCCCGCGCTTGACCGAAAAACCTATGCTGATGCCGTTTTGGCTTTTAATTCGGCGGCGGTGATCGGTTTCGAATCTGGCGGTCAAATACATTTGAACCCCGAAGCCACCACCGTGTTGCCCGAAGGTGCACAAATAATTGCCGTGGCCGAGGATGACGACCGCATCATCTACACCGGTATTCGTGAGGATGCACTAGCGAAGTTAGATCTGACCAAGGCGCGAACCCTGGCGCAGATTTCTGACTCGACTCAGGGCGTTGCCGAGTTGGGCAACGTAAAGGCCAAGTTGCTGGCTCAAGTTTCAGAGAACCCTTCGTTGCTGGGTATCTTCGAAAACCTGTTTGATCCCCAGAAGCCAAATCTTGGATTGGTTTCGGTCACAGATTTTTGTCAACCCGACAGACCTATAGCGGTCGCCGATTTGGCCGTTGCGGCAATTTCCGTCGGCTACTCTCTGATCGGCTATTTCGATTCGGCAAGCGGTGCTGTGGCTTTGAACCCGAAAAAGAGCATTTCGCTGAATCCACACCAAGACGATGCCTTGGTGGTGATTGGTTCATTTGTCCGATGAACCTTCAGTGGTAAGTGCTAAAGCAGCCCTGGCCACTTTTGTTAACCCAGAAAAGCTTGCGTTTTTTCCTAAATTCTTCAAGGCCGGCCCCGGTGAATATGCCGAAGGTGATCAGTTCTTGGGCGTTACGGTGCCAAACGTGCGAGCGGTCGCCAAGCAGTTTGTTGGGCTTGCCGAAGCGGAGATTTTTGAGTTGATGCAGTCACCGATTCACGAGCATCGACTGCTTGGTTTGATCATTTTGGTGGCCAAATGGAACCGGGCTAAAACCGCGGGTGCGCAGCAAGAGATGTTCGATTTCTATATGCGATTGGTCTACGAAGGCCACGTGAATAACTGGGATTTGGTCGACACCTCGGCGCCATACTTTGGCCAATATTTGGTGGGCAAACCAGATGCCATGAAGCTGCTTGAGTCGTTGGCGCGAAGTGAAAAACTTTGGGAACGCCGAGTCGCAATCATGTTCACCTTTGCCTCGACCCGGGCCGCGGTTTTGAAGATCGGCCCTGCAGATTTTGCACCGACTTTGCAAATTGCCGAATTGTTGGTGAACGACAAACACGATTTAATTCACAAAGCAGTGGGATGGATGCTGCGCGAAGTGGGTAACCGCGACGTTGCCGAATTGCGAAAATTCTTGAGCCGCTTCGCGGCGACAATGCCTCGCACCATGCTGCGCTATTCGATCGAAAAGCTCGACGAAGCAGAGCGCAAAGAATGGCTTGGCGCTAAAAACTAGTCGGTGATGTCGACCACCACGGGAACGTGGTCGCTCGGGGCCTCGCCCTTGCGTTCGTTGCGGTCGATCACAGCGTTTGTAACCCGTTCGGCAAAAGGCTCGCTGCCCAGAATGAAGTCGATGCGCATGCCTTCGTCGCGAGGGAATCGCAGTTGCTGGTAATCCCAATAGG
>JBEGKM010000146.1:0-3342 GCA_041184065.1 Actinomycetota bacterium | reverse complement strand
TGGCTATGACCCCGGTGCACATGCAGCACGAGATGGGCGCAAACCTGGTGATTGTTGGCTTCACAATTAGCCTTCACATCGCCGGCATGTATGCCTTCAGCCCGATTTTTGGTTGGCTTAGCGACAAGCTAGGCAAGGTTCAAACCGTGCTGATTGGCCAGGGCGTTTATGTGGTCGCGTTAATGGTTGCGGGCTTTGGGCAACATGATCGAACTTTGGTGACTGTTGGCCTATTTTTGCTAGGTCTTGGCTGGTCGGCTTCAACAGTGGCGGGCTCGGCGCTCTTGGCAACCAGCCTGCCGGTCGATCAAAAGACCAACGTTCAAGGCCTAAGCGACTCGTTGATGAACCTATCGGGTGCTTTCGGTGGTGCCGTGGCCGGTTCGATCTTGACCGCCTATACCTTTGGTGGCGTAAATGCGGCAGCGTTTATGCCGGTCACATTGATTGTGATCTTTGCTGGCGTCTCGCGACTGCGAAACAAAACAGCTCGCGCCTAAGCGGCGTAACGGTTAAATAAAACTCCCCACCGAGACAAGTCATCGATGGGGAGATTCGTGATCCCAAGGGGATTTGAACCCCTGCTGCCGCCGTGAGAGGGCGGTGTCCTAGGCCGCTAAACGATGGGACCGTTTTTTGCAACCTCTCGATTATGCCACATCTGGGTCGATGCCGCTAGTCGCAGAGCATTCTGAGAGCGCCAGGCACAACCTCGGCCTCGATTGGCGAACTGCCAACCGATTCACCATCGGCAAAGGCTGGCATGCTGCCTGAACTCAGTTTGACCTTGCTGGCGCGCACGATCTCAACCGCGGGGTGACCGATGTGAGCCCCGGTGTAGGCCTTTGGATAAACCTTGATTAGCTCGAGGCGGCTGATTTTGTGAACGATGAACAGGTCGATCAGACCGTCGTCAACCTGAGCATCTGGCGCAACCAGCAGCCCTCCCCCGAAACCCTTAGTGTTGCAGGCAGCGCAGAGCATGGCATCAAAGGTTCGCGGTTTGCCATCGATAACGGCATCAAA
Source organism: Actinomycetota bacterium (assembly GCA_041184065.1). Lineage (GTDB taxonomy): Bacteria > Actinomycetota > Actinomycetes > Actinomycetales > Microbacteriaceae > Rhodoluna. The sequence continues at coordinate 2,316 of JBEGKM010000146.1, read as the reverse complement.
GTGAATCGACTTGAATGACGCAAGCTCTAGCAACATTGCGATGGTGTATTTGGCGGGACCTTTGGGCCACTTCATCCGGTTTGCGCGTCGGGCCACCAGGGCATCGAAACCGGCCGAAATGCTGCCGATGAACCAAAATGAACCCGCTGTGGTGTGAGCCTTGACGGCATCGATGTTTCTCGGGTTGGCGAGTTTGGAAACAATCAGGTTGGCGGCCTCTACCGCATCGCCGACAGGGAGCCCAAGTGTGCGAGCAGCGTCGTTGCCCGTGCCCGAAGCAATAAGGCCAAGTGGCAAGTTGGTGCCGGCACAAAGGTTCACACCGAGATGCACGATGCCGTCGCCACCAACGACCACCAAGCAATCAATTTGGTTCTTGAGGATGGCCGCCTGAGCCTTTGCCTTGGCCTCGACGAGCGAACCACCCGAAAGATCGAACACTGTAAGGCCAGCCTTTTCAAAAACTGTACAGGCTTGCTGACCAGCCGCAAGTGCCGAGCCGCCGCCCGCTGTTGGGTTGATGATCAGGCCGAGATTCATGCCTAGCTACGCAGCAATCTGGCGTTATTGATTACAAATAGCGAGGCGAAGCAAGAAAGTATCACCGCGCCAACCGGCGGCAAAACAATTCCGATCGGGGCGAGCAATCCCGAGGCAAGCAAAATTCCGCCCACGTTCACGCCAAAGGCCACGCCGATGTTTTGAGCGGTCTTATTTTTTGCCCTGACCGCCAGCTTCAGCATGTTACTGACCGCAATCGGGTCTTGCCCATTAATCAGGATGTCGTTTTCGGTCTCGAGGTCTTCGAGGGTGGCGTCGATAGCGATTGAAACATCGGCAGCAGCCAGCGCAAGGGCGTCTTCACGAGCGTTGCCCACCATTGCTACCTGAGATGAATCGGCTTGAAGCGACTCAATCGCCGCAGCTTTTTGGTGTGGCAAAACCTCGGCCAAAACCTCGGTCACCTCAAGTTCGTTCGCCAGCTTGCCGGCAACCCCGGTGGCATCTGCGGTCAAAATTGCCACGCGCTTGCGCAAGAGTTGCAGGCCAAAGACCGCCTTCTTGGCAGTTGGTCGAACCACGTCGGCGATCTCGATTGTGCCCAAAAGTTCGCCTTCGCGAACCAAGAACAGCACGGTGTTGCCGTTCTGGTTTGCGGTGTCTGCGCGCACCAGGTCGGACACATCGATTTCGATGTTGCGCGAGGTTAGCAAAACCGGCCCGCCAAGAATGATGGTGGTATTTTCGAGAAGACCGGTCACACCCTGCCCCGGGATGGTTCTGAAGTCGATGATGTTTGGCACATCAAGGCCACGGCGAGCAGCCTCGGCCACGATCGCCTTACCAAGCGAGTGTTGCGAAGGGCCTTCAACTGCGGCGGCGATGGTGATCAAGTCTTCGGTTGACTGCAGGCTCGAGCCATGAGCCAAAAGAGCAGATACAAACGTGCGATCATCTGTGGTGAGCGTGCCGCTTTTGTCGAAAACCACAAGGTCAATGTCGGCCAATTGTTCAAATGCTGCGCGGTTCTTGACCAGGGTTCCAGCACCGGCCAATCGGCCCAAAACCGTCTGGCTAATGATGCCAACGGCCAACGAAAAAGAGGCCGGACTAACTACTAGCAACACCGCAGCAAAGCGCATTACGTTGTCGGTTATCGATGCAGTTCCTACCAGCAGGCCGATACCCGTCACCGCCAATGCCACGGCAACCGAGATGAAGTAAATCGGGCCGGCAGAGCGTTCGGCGCGCATCTGCATCAGAGTCTTTTGACCTTCGGCGCGCTCGAGCGCCTCTTGCACATGATCTTCGAGCTTGCGACCCGAGAAAGGCAACTGCACTGCTGCTAGCAGTCGAGGTTCGAGCCATGCACTCGCTCCAAGCACAACTGCCATGATGCCCAACTGCCACCAGAAACCGGTCATGTCGCGGCTTGAATTTCTTATTGCACCCGAGAGGTTCTGAATTATTCCGAAGCCCACGAAGATCAACAGCGCCGCGGTTCGCAGAAACCAAATATTTTGAGTTCGCATCAAGAAGTTGTCGTTGCCAGCAAGCGGTTCGGCGTCGGCCGCGCGGCGACCTTTTGCATGTTTGATTTGCTCTTCACTCGGCAGCACAATGGCACCGGTGAGAAACTCTTCAATGTCGTCTGGCACCCTCAAATCTTAGCCGTCAGCGCATGCGAGCACATTGTTGGCAGAATGAAGTTATGCAGATCACAAAGCTTGAACACGCGTGTTTGGTTCTCGAAGAATCGCAAGACAAGATTATTCTCGACCCGGGCGTCTATACCCGCCCCATCGAAGGCCAAAC
>JBEGKM010000145.1:0-3360 GCA_041184065.1 Actinomycetota bacterium | reverse complement strand
CCTTGTTACCCTGCACCCGCTGCCAACGCACGGCGGATTCATGGATTCTCACATCCTTCGAAAGGCCGCCAATCGATTGCCCGCGCTGGCAAACATTGCCGTTCTTAGATTCAACACACGAGGCACTGCATCGCCACGCGGCACTAGCGAGGGGCAGTTTGGCGAGGGAATCACCGAGCGGCACGACCTGGATGCCGCGATCAGATTCGCCGAGTCTCGTGGACTCAAGAACATTTGGCTGCTTGGCTGGTCGTTCGGCACCGAACTAACCCTCAAATACGGGCTAGAACACGATATTTCGGGTGCGATCTTGCTGTCGCCACCGCTGCACAGAACATCTGAGGATGAACTGTCGGCCTGGGCGCGAAACCCAAAGCCGCTGGTTGCCCTTATTCCCGAGCACGACGACTATCTAAAGCCGGTTGAGGCTGCTGTTCGCTTTGCCTCAATTCCGCAGGTGAAGTTGATCAATGTTGACGGCGCTAAGCATCTGTGGGTTGGCGAGACATCTACCAAGCGAGTGTTAGACGAAGTGGTTCGTGTGATTAACCCCGCGGCAAGCCCTCTGCCCGAGTTTTGGACAGACGATTTGGCCTAGGGCAACAGCTCTACTTCGTTCCTAAATAGGGTCAAAGCTCGTCTTGGCGAGGCACAAGCACCTGGCGAATGATCAGCATGATTGACGCTGCCACCGGGATGGCAACCAAGGCTCCGAGAACGCCGAGAATTGCGCCGCCTGCAAGGGCTGCAACCACAACCACCGCACCCGGCACCGAAACAGCTTTGCTCATTACCCGCGGGCTGATCACATAGGCCTCTACCTGCATGTAGACCAGGTAGTAAATCGCCGAGATTAGTGCCGCGGTTGGTGAAACTGTCAAGGCCACGAGAGTAACAATCGCAGCGCCGGTGATTGTTCCAACCAGAGGAATCAGACCCAGCAGGAACGTGATTGCCGCGAGCACCAGGGCAAAAGGCACTCCGAGGATGGTCATCATGATGAACGCAAGAATGGCGGCAATCAGACCGATTGAAACTTGCCCCATGACGTATCGGCCCACAGAAGTCGCGATTTGCTCAGCAAGGTCGGCAAATTGGTTTCTTCGAGTTGCTGGTACCAGTGAGTAGATGAACTTCTTGAAGCGTTCCATTGATGCCATGAAATAAAGGCTCAAAATAACAATGATGATTGCCCCAAAAAAACCATTAAAAATTGACAGGCCCACCTGAAAAACGCCGCCGAGCATAGAAGGCCAGTTGCTCGAGTTGCCAAGGAAGGTTCCAAGGTTGGTTAGAGCGTCTGTGATGGCCCCGCCGAATTGGCCGTCAATGCGTTGCACCCAGTCGAGATCGTTGAAGCCCCTGATTAGGTCGGGAGCGGTTTTCACAAAGTGAGCTGCCTGGCTGGCAATTGATGGAACGAGTGCCCAGATTAGGCCCGTCAGAATCGCTATAAGTGAAACAACAACAGTAGGAATAGCCAGGCGGCGCTTCATGCCCAGTTTTTCGAGCTTTGTAACAATTGGCTCGAGCCCCAGAGCAATAAAAATCGCTGCCGCTACGTAAGTCAAAAGATTGGCAATCGAAGTGATTGCGCCACCGAGTAGAAGTGCGGCCAGAACGCCCAAGCCGCCTAGAAGACCAATTTGGAAGGCGTTAGAGACTCTGATATTGCGATTCATGTCTCAAACTTATCGCCTGAGTTACTTTTTAGAGGCTTGGACGAAGGTATTGCGCGCCATCGAGCACCTTGCGCAGGTTGCGCATGTAAACCTCGACCGAGTCGCGCTCGCCTTGAATGCGCTCAACTTCTTTATTGGCTTGAGCCAATCGAGTCGCGGCTTCATTCTTTGCATCCGACAAAATTTCGCGGGCTTCGGCATCGGCCGCTGCAATGATGGCATCTGCTTTTTTGCGCGTTGCCAGAGTTGTCTGCTGGTTAACTGAGATCGCTGCTGCCTCTAAGGTTTCTGCCTCAAGGCGGGCCGCATTTGCGCGGGCGAGGGCGTTGGCAAGCTGAGAGTTTGCGTCATCCAAGTATTTTTGGGTCGCGGCAACGGCTTCTTGGTGCTTGCTTAGGTATTCGGCTTCGGCCTCGGCACGTCTAGCGGTCAACTCAAGCTCGAGGTCAATGCGTGCCTGATCGGTGAGTAGTGAGGTCGCAAACTCTAGGTCGATTTCGCGAGTGTTGTCGCGGAAGGCCATCAACTTTCGTTCGGCCAAATCGCGATCGGTTTTTGCTTTGTTAGATTCAATTTCGCGCTTGGCATTAGCGCGCATCTTGGCTACCTCGGTAGAAATCGCTCCGCGAATTGAGCTTGCTTCGCGCGTCGATTCGTCGGCGATTGCACCCGCCTCGCCGCGAGCCTGTTTGATGATTTCGTCATAGTCGCTGCGAGCTGCATTGATTATTCGGTCGGCCCTGCGCTGCGCCTCGGCTACCAACGAGTCGTAGTATCCCTTGGCTTCGCCGCGTTGGGTGTCGATTTCATGAGCTAATTCACGACGCAGTTTTTCTGCTTCGAGATTAGCCTCTTTGGTCAGGTGGGCGGCCTGGTCTTCTGCCGCGCTCAAAATCAGAGCCGCGCGTGCACCAACACCTGTGTAGGTGGGGTCACCGACCTCATTTAGTTGAGCTTCGGTTTGTTCGAGGCGTTTTGTGGCGTTCTTAAGCTCTGTTGCCAGCTGAGCGTTGGCGGCTGATAACTGCAAAATTTCTTTGCGAAGGTCTAGCAAGGCATCGTCAACGGGACCACGCTCGTAGCCACGCATGGCTATTGGGAATTCGGTCTCTTCGCCTGACAAAGTAGGGCTCCTAGGCACTTCGGTAGAATAAAAGGGCTTGTTGCTAAGCCCCAAGTTTACCTGATTGGATTTTCGATGCGCTTTTGGATTGCCGCAGCATTGTTCATCCTGTCCGTAATTTTCATGCTCGTTGGCCTGGGTCAGCGCACTATTTGGGCTCCGCCGCCATCCACGTCTGCGTCAATTCAGGTCGACGCCGATGCTCCCTACACCGTCATTCCGCATTCGGTCATCGCTATGAATCCCGGAAACCCAATAATTCGAGTCTCTGGCGCTAAGAATGCCTTTCTAAGCAGTGGTCGTGAATCGGATGTGATGGCTTGGGTGGGTAGCAGTAAGTACCAAAACCTGGAGATTGCTGACGAAGCTTTGACATTTGCTGAGCACCCGGGCGATTCTGCTTTTGCCGTGCCTGCTGGTTCAGACCTATGGCGTAACGAAAGTTCTGCGGTCAATAAGACCCAACTGCGAGTCAAATCATCGGATGAGGCTGCGGTGCTAGTGGCAAGCAACGGAAAGCTTGCCGCTCCAGGCAACATCGAGATAATCTGGCCG
>JBEGKM010000144.1:0-3364 GCA_041184065.1 Actinomycetota bacterium | reverse complement strand
AAGCTTAGGAGCCATCCGTTGCGGCGTTTCGTGGTCATTGTTCGAGTCTAATCATTTGTTTGAGCCAAAAAATCCCCCGCCAACGTGGCGGGGGATTTTTCGTTTAAGGTTTGAAACCTAGTGGGTTGACGGAGCCTGCTCAACCTCTGAGCGGTCGCCAGACCATAGGGTGTGGAAGGTGCCATCTATGTCGACGCGCTTGTAGGTGTGTGCACCAAAGAAGTCGCGCTGACCCTGAACAAGAGCAGCCGATAGGCGTGGTGAGCGAAGACCGTCGTAGTAAGAAAGTGACGAAGCGAACGCTGGAACAGGGATGCCGGCTAGCGAGGCGTTTGCAACAACCTGGCGCCATGAGCTGACCGAGTTGGCAACTGCCTGCTTGAAGTATGGGTCGAAAATCAAAGACTGGAGCCCTGGGTTCTTGTCGTAGGCGTCGGCGATGCGGTTTAGGAACTGCGCACGGATGATGCAGCCACCGCGCCAGATCTTTGAAACTGCACCTAGGTTGATCTCCCAGCCGTATTCCTTTGCACCCGCACGGATGGCGTCGAAGCCCTGTGCGTAGGCAACAAGCTTCGATGCGTATAGTGCGCGGCGAACGTCTTCAACGAACGCAGCCTTGTCGCTAACCGACCAAGCGGTTGCGTCGGCAGGCAGGCCGTCAACGGCTGCACGCTGTGCCGCCTGAGATGAAAGCGAGCGAGCGAATACTGCCTCGGCGATGCCCGAAACCGGGGTGCCCAGGTTTAGTGCGGTCTGAACGGTCCAAACTCCGGTGCCCTTAGAGCCAGCCTGGTCAAGAATCACGTCGACTAGTGGCTTGCCGGTCTTGGCATCTACCTGCTTTAGAACCTCAGCGGTGATCTCGATCAAGAATGACTCAAGGTCGCCCTTGTTCCACTCGTTGAAGATCTCGGCGATCTCGGCCGGGGTGTAGCCGGCAGCTTGACGAAGAATGTCGTATGCCTCGGCGATCAGCTGCATGTCTGCATACTCGATGCCGTTGTGAATCATCTTTACAAAGTGGCCGGCGCCATCGGTGCCAACGTGGGTAACACATGGCTCGCCCTCGGCGATTGCCGCAATCGAAGCCAAGATTGGGCCAAGAGTCTTATAGGCCTCTGCTGAACCACCAGGCATGATCGAAGGGCCCTTGAGCGCGCCTTCTTCACCACCCGAAATGCCAGCGCCAACAAAGTTGATTCCCTTTGCAGAAACCTCTTTTTCGCGGCGAATGGTGTCGGTGAACAAAGCGTTGCCGCCGTCAACAATGATGTCGCCTGGCTCGAAGCGCTCGGCTAGCTGCGAAATAACAGCATCGGTGCCCTTGCCGGCCTGAACCATGATGATTGCGGTGCGTGGCTTAGCTAGCGACGCAACAAACTCGTCGATGGTGGTTGAGCCAATAAAGCCGGCCTCTGGGTGCTCGGCTAGAAGAAGTTCGGTGCGCTCGACTGAGCGGTTGTAAACAGCAACGGTGTTGCCTTCGCGGCTGGCAAGGTTGCGAGCCAGGTTTGAGCCCATTACGGCTAGGCCAACGACTCCGATATTTGCTGATGCGGTCATGTCTATTCCTAAAGGTTTATTAGAGGGAAAGGTAGGCGAGGGGCCATTTTCTGCCGATACGCTCGCCGTTGCGCGGACCTAATTCAACAATATCGCAAAAAGCCCCGCGCTCGCAGCGATTGTGCGAATCCGGGGCCTTTGCAGGCAAGATTATTTCTTTTGACCGTAGACGTTTTGGTAGCGCTCGAAGAGTGAGTCAACAAAGTGCTGGGCAATAGGCTTTGGGTCGCCAAGTTGGTGGGCGAGGTGGGCCGACTTGGCCACGTCTTCGCACATGATGGCCGCCTTGAGGGCCGCCTTGGCATCTTTGCCGATAGAGAAGACACCGTGCTGACGCATCAAAACGGCCTTTGAACGGTGACCGCGAAGGGTTTCTACAATTCCCTGGCCGATTGAATCGTCGCCGATGATTGCGAATGGGCCAAGTGGAATCTCGCCACCAAATTCATCTGCGATGGCCGTCAAAATGCATGGGATTGGCTTTTCAACAGCGGCCCACGCCGAGGCGTAGTTGCTGTGCGTGTGCACCACGCCGCCCACCTCTGGCATGTTGCGATACACATAAGCGTGCGATGCGGTGTCGCTCGAAGGTGCTCGATCACCCGAAATCACGTTGCCGTCGAGGTCGCAGTGAATCATGCTTTCTGGGGTCAGTTCGTCATAAAGCAAACCGCTTGGCTTGATAACGAAGCCGCCCTCAACGCGCTGCGAAATGTTTCCGCCAGACCAAACCACGAGGCCGGCATCCCAGAGTTGGGCGTGCAGTCGGGCTAGGTCTTGTCGAGCTTGCTGAATTTCGGCGGTCATTTGCCCTCTTTAGATCTGTGCTGCTAGGCGGTAGTAGCTTGCTGACCACTGTAGTTCTTTGCGGAACGCGCGAAGTTTGGTGTCTTCGTCGATTATGACCAGTTCGGCCTTCGCAATGCGAGCAAAGTCTTCGATCGTCTCTAGCGAAACCGAGTTGGTTAGCACGGTGTGGTGGCTGCCTCCAGCAAGGATCCAGGCTTCGGCTGACTCGGCCAGCGATGGAGCCGGCTCCCAAACTGCGCGCGCCACCGGAAGCTTTGGTAGGTCTTCGGTTGGCTCGACGATTGTGATTTCGTTTGAAATCAAACGGAAGCGGTCGCCCATGTCGGCAAGGCAAACAACTCGACCTGCGGCAGGTTTTGCGGTGAAGACCATGCGAACCGGGTCTTCTTTGCCGCCAATGCCGAGCGGATGAATTTCGATCTTTGGCTTCTGCCCCGAGATGGTCGGGCAGACTTCAAGCATGTGAGCACCAAGCACCTTTGGAGCGCCTGGACCAAAGTGATAGGTGTAGTCCTCCATGAAAGAGGTTCCCCCACCGGCAGGGGTCATCGACTTCAAAATTGCGCCGAGGGCTGAGGTCTTCCAGTCGCCCTCGCCACCAAAACCATAGCCGTCGGCCATCAAGCGCTGAACGGCAAGACCCGGCAGCTGGCGAAGGTCGCCGAGGTCTTCGAAGTTAGACGTGAATGCTCCATAGCCGCCAGCCTCGAGGATGCCTCGAAGTGCGATTTCGATTTTTGCGCCGTAAACCAGCGACTCGTGGCGTGTGCCACCGGCGCGAAGTTCTGGGGCAACGTCATACTCGGCTTCATAGATCTGGCAGAGCGCTTCGGCTGCCGCATCGCTGACTTCGGCGACGGCGGCCACGAGGGTATTCACACCAAGGTTCTCGATTGACATGCCGAATTTCATCTGTGCCGAAACCTTGTCACCATCTGTGACAGCCACGTAACGCATGTTGTCGCCAAAGCGGGCAAGCTTTAGATTT
>JBEGKM010000143.1:0-3384 GCA_041184065.1 Actinomycetota bacterium | reverse complement strand
TGGCCGACGCCTGGATCGATTGGTCGCCGACGCAGCGTTTCGAGCACCTTGCGCAAACCTGGCGAACGATATTGGGCGAAGCATCGGCCAACGAATTGATCTTGGGCATGAGTCAAAGGGATGGCAGGATTTCACTTCGTGAACACCTAGCGTCCACTTATCCATTTGCTGACAGTACGGTTACCTCTCGAATCGCCAAAGTTGCCGAAATCGCTGAGTTAGTTGGAGTTTCGGCCAATTCCCTGTTGGCCTCGTGGGCAAGCGACATTCTGCACTCCCGCTTCGATTTGGCCCCAAAAAAGGTTTCCGAGCTGCTACCAACGCCTCAAGCGCGACTGATTTGTCAGGCTGACCTTTCATTGATTGCACCCGGCCCATTGCCAACCGAAATCGAAATCACACTTCGAAAATTTGCCGACACCGAGCAGATCGGCATGGCTTCGACCTATCGACTGTCTGCCCTGAGCATCAGTCATGGTCTAGAAACGGGTTTGACCGAAACCGAGATTCGCTCAATGCTCGAGACCCTCTCGGGCAAGGCTCTGCCCCAGCCAATCGACTATCTGATTCGAGAATCGGTGACCCGCTTTGGTCGCTTGACCATCGCCGAATTAGCCTCAAACGACGAATCCTCCAGCCTTCGCAGCCACCTAACATCGTCTGACCCGATTCTGCTAACCCAAATTTTCAACGACATTCGATTGAAGCCATTCGCCCTTCGTGAGGTCGAAGACGGCTCGCTGGCATCAAGGTTTGAACCCGAGGTTTTGTATTTTGGTCTACGCGAAGTTGGCTTCTCGGCGGTTAGAGTCGGCGCCGACGGCACGGTTTTATCACCGCGCACCAAGGTAGAAAAAGTTGAAGCAGAGACAGAACTAAGCACTATCGAAACCGACATCGCGAGGCTGCGCGAAAACGAGGCGAAACTTGGCGAAGAGCCCGATGGTGACGATGTGCTTCGGCAGATCTCACTGGCAATCAAAAACAAAGCAAAAATCGACGTAACGGTAGTGACAGCCGCCGGGGTCGAGATTGAATACACGCTCGAACCAATCGGAATCGCCAATGGGCGACTCAGGGCCAAAGATCGTAAGGCCGATATCGAGCGCACTCTGCCAATGACCAGCATCACCAAGGTTAGGCTTTAACGATGACCAGCGGGCCACTAATTGTTCAAAGCGACAAGACAGCTCTACTCGAGGTCGACCACCCTCAGGCAGCCGATGCTCGTCATGATTTGGCGATTTTCGCCGAGCTAGAGCGCGCGCCCGAACACATTCACACCTATCGAATCACCCGATTGGGCCTCTGGAATGCCCGCGCCGCCGGACATGATTCTGATTTTGTTCTTGGCGTTCTTGATAAATATGCAAAATTTGCAGTTCCCGGTTCGGTTCGCGCTGACATCACCGAAACCATGGGGCGTTATGGCCGACTTGTGATTCAGCGAGGCGAAGACGGCGAGCTTGAGCTGTTCTCAACCGACCGTGCAATTTTGCTCGAAGCCAGCCGCCACCGAAAGATTTCTGAACTTCTAGACGGGCCGATTTCAAATGAGGCTTTTCGCATTCAGCCTTGGGCGCGCGGACAAGTAAAGCAAGAACTTCTAAAACTCGGATGGCCGGCCGAGGACTTTGCCGGTTACGCCGAGGGCACACCGCACGAAATCGATTTGTTGCAAGGCGAGTGGGCAATTCGTAACTATCAGACTCAGGCCGTTGAGAAATTCTGGGCAGGTGGCTCTGGCGTGGTTGTGTTGCCATGTGGCGCAGGAAAGACAATCGTCGGCGCTGCAGCCATGGCCGTAGCAAAAACCAACACATTGATTTTGGTTACCAACACCGTTTCGGCACGTCAGTGGAAGAGCGAGCTGCTCAAGCGCACGACGCTAACTGAGGATGAAATCGGCGAGTACTCTGGCTCGCTAAAAGAGGTGAAACCAGTAACCATCGCGACCTACCAAATTTTGACAACCAAGCGAAAGAGCGAATATGCGCATCTCGCGTTGTTGAATGCCAACGACTGGGGACTGATTGTTTACGACGAAGTGCACCTGTTGCCAGCACCGATTTTCAAAATGACCGCCGATCTTCAAGCTCGCCGTCGCCTCGGCCTAACCGCAACCCTGGTTCGCGAAGACGGCAAAGAGGGCGATGTATTTTCTCTCATCGGCCCGAAACGCTTTGATGCTCCCTGGAAAGAAATCGAAGCCCAGGGTTACATCGCACCCGCTGCCTGCTTCGAGGTTCGCGTTGACATGCAAGACGAAGAACGCCTCAACTATGCGATCGCCAGCCAGGATGAGCGCTATCGAATTGCTGCCACCAGCCCAATCAAGATTCCAGTAATCACAGCGCTTATGAATAAGCACAAGGGTGAACCCACGCTGATCATCGGGCAGTACCTAGATCAAATTCACGCCGTTTCTGGGGCCTTGAAGGTGCCAGAGATTACTGGTGAAACCCCAATAGATGAGCGCGAGCGCTTGTTTGATGAGTTCAGAACTGGCAAGATCAACACACTTGTCGTCAGCAAGGTCGCCAACTTCTCAATCGACCTGCCAGAAGCTTCGGTAGCAATCCAGATCTCGGGCTCTTATGGAAGCCGTCAAGAAGAGGCTCAGCGCCTGGGGCGCCTTTTGAGACCAAAGTCCGATGGCCGCAGCGCTAGTTTTTACACGCTGATCTCTCGCGACACAGTCGATCAAGACTTCGCCCAGAACCGCCAACGCTTCTTGGCCGAACAGGGTTACAGCTATGAAATCATCGACGCGCACGACCTCTAGAGGAAATCGCAGACGCGGTGGCTCGACATCACGAGAAACTCAACTCACTCTCCCAGAGCACTCTCAGCAATCTTTCAGATAACACTGTGATATTGAAGGTATGGAAAACGTAAAAGTTCTGGTCGTAGACGATGAACCAAACATCCGAGACTTGCTTGCAACTAGCCTTCGCTTTGCAGGCTTCAGCGTTCACGCTGTTGCGAACGGCGCAGACGCCGTGCACGCGGCCGAAAAAGGCGAACCCGACATCATTCTGCTCGATGTGATGTTGCCCGACATGAATGGCTTTAGCGTTACCAAGAAGATTCGATCTATGGGCATCATGGCCCCGGTTTTGTTTTTGACCGCCCGAGATGAAACCGAAGACAAAATCACCGGCCTCACCGTTGGCGGCGATGACTACATGACCAAGCCATTCAGCCTCGACGAAATCGTTGCCCGAATTCACGCGATTCTTCGTCGCACCAAGCAGTCGACAGTCGAAGAATCCGTTCTTGAGGTTGGCGAAATCAAGATCAACCAAGATGCCCACGAGGTTTTTGTGAACGGAGAACTAATTGACTTGAGCCCAACCGAATACAAGCTGCTTAGGTTCTTGA
>JBEGKM010000142.1:0-3405 GCA_041184065.1 Actinomycetota bacterium | reverse complement strand
CTCGACCTGCTCGACTTCGATGGTGACGAGATCTACTTCAACACCGTTCCGGCACTTGCTGGCAAGACCTATGCAGACGCCATCCTGGCCTTCAACACCGCATCGGTTATCGGTATCGTCGACGACAAGGGTGTTGCGCACTTGAACCCTAAGCAGGGCACCAAGTTGACCGCTACCACCCAGATCATCGCGATCGCCGAGGATGACGACAAGGTGGTTTACTCCGGTGTTCGCGAAGACATCGCCACCAAGAAGATCAGCGCAAAGAAGTTGTCAGCCGCCAAGGCCGAGCACCTACTTGTTATCGGCTGGTCTTCGATGGGCCGCTCGGTTATCTCTGAACTTTCGGCTTTCTTGCCAAAGGGCTCAACCGTTCACATCGTCGCTCAGAGCAAGTATGTTGATGCAACCGAATTGGTTGACTTAAAGTTTGGTGACCTAAAGGTCACTCACGCAACCGTCTCGGGTGACATTGATGAGTTGATCGCCGCTGCTTCTGCAAAGAAGTACAACGAGGTCATCATCCTTGGTTACCGCAACGCGATCAGCGAATCTGAAGCAGACGCTCAGACCATGCTGACCATGCTGCAGATGAACCAGCTGTTTGCTGCCGACGGCAATGGCGTCGAGCCGACCCGTTTGGTTGCCGAGATCCTTGACAGCCGCAAGGCCGAATTGGCTCGCGTTGCCGCCGCCGACGACCTAGTGGTCAGCGACAACTTGGCCGCCTTGCTTATCGCTCAGGTTTCTGAGAACCCAGCACTGGCTCCGGTCTTCGAAGACCTATTCGACGCCGATGGCGCTGCGATCAACGTTCGCCCGATCGAGCACTACGTGCCGGTTGGCAAAGAGATTGAATACGCCGAGTTGGTTGCGGTTGCACGTGCTCACGGCGAGTCGGCAATTGGCTATCGCGTGCTTGCTGAGGCTCCTGGTGATGCGGCTTCTGGTGTTCACCTGAACCCAGCCAAGACCACCAAGTTCACTCCGGCTGCAGGCGACGCTCTGGTCACCATTTCAGAGCTAGAGTAACTAGATGCTTGAACAAACAGTGGCCGGGGCAAAAGCTGCCCTGGCCACTTTTGTTAATCCCGAGAAGGCCGCGCACTTTCCGAAGTTCTTCAAGGCCGGGCCGGGCCAGTATGGCGAGGGAGACATCTTTCTCGGAGTCACTGTGCCGAATGTGCGCGAGGTGGCGAAGCGATTTGCCGGCCTGACCGAGGCCGAGGTTTATGAGTTGATACAGTCGCCGATTCACGAGCATCGCCTATTGGCCCTGATCATCATGGTCGGCAAGTGGAAGTCGGCAAATTCCCCGAAAGGTTCGAGGCCTTCGGCACAGCAAGAGCTGTTCGATTTGTATTTGCGTTTGGTCTACGAGGGTCGTGTAAATAACTGGGACCTGGTCGACACCTCGGCTCCGTATTTCGGAATGTTCTTAATCGGCAAACCTGACTCGATGGAACTACTCGAGAGTCTGGCGAGAAGCGAGAAGCTCTGGGAGCGCAGAGTCTCGATCATGTTCACCTTTGCCATGATTCGCTCGAGCAAGCTCGGCAAAGGCCCAGACGATTTCGCCCCGACCCTGCATATCGCCGAGATGTTGCTGCACGATAAGCACGACCTAATTCACAAGGCGGTCGGCTGGATGCTGCGCGAAGTAGGAATTCGCGATGTCGCCGAATTACGAAATTTTCTGAGCCGCTTCGCGGCTGTGATGCCCCGCACGATGCTTCGCTATGCAATTGAAAAACTAGACGTCGACGAGCGCAAAGTCTGGATGGGCAAGGCGGCTGAAGTGGCCGGCGGATCGGCTAGTTAGTCGATGTCGACGACCACGGGAACGTGGTCACTCGGGGCTTCGCCCTTGCGCTCATCCCGGTCGATAACCGCCCGAGTCACTCGCTCGGCAAACGGGTCATTTCCCAGAATGAAGTCGATGCGCATGCCCTCGTTGCGAGGGAAACGAAGCTGCTGGTAATCCCAGTAGGTGTAACCCTCTGGGATGCGCGGGCGCACGACGTCGGCCAAGCCGATTTGCTCGAAGGCCTCGAAGGCCTGTCGCTCTGGTTCTGAAACGTGAGTTGCGCCGACGAAATCGTTGATGTCCCAGACATCCGTGTCTAGCGGGGCGATGTTGAAGTCGCCCATCAGGGCAAGCGGGACATCCCCGGAATGCTCTTGGAACTCGGCGGTGGTCGCCGCCAGGCGGTCGAGCCACTCGAGCTTATAGGTGTAGTGCGGGTCGTCGAGGGTTCGGCCGTTTGGCACGTAAAGCGACCAGAGGCGAACGCCGTCGAAGGTCGCGCCGAGCGCTCGGGCCTCTTCGACCTGAGGCTTGCCTTCTTTGCCGAAGCTAGGCATGCCACTGAAGCCGATCTCGATATCCTCGGCCGGAACTCGGGTGGCGAAGGCAACGCCGTTCCACTGGTCTAGACCGTGCATAATCACCTGGTAGCCGGCGGCCTCGAAGGCGGCAACCGGAAACTGCTCGGGCTTGCACTTGATCTCTTGCATCGCAAGCACGTCGGTCTTTGAGCGTTCGAGCCAGTCGACCACGCGGCCGACGCGAGTGCGAATTGAGTTGACGTTGTGAGTGGCGATGCGCATGAATACAGGCTAACCGAAGCGCCTTCAGGGCAAGGATGTGGCACGGCCAGAACGCTAAACTGAAGTCATGACTTTTGACCCAACCACTCACCCACGCCTAGTCGAACTAATCAAGCAGCTTGCCGTGGTTCACGGCCGCGTGACCCTCTCGAGTGGCATCGAAGCCGACTACTACGTCGACCTTCGCCGTGCGACCCTGCACCACGAAGCGGCTCCGCTAATCGGCCAGGCAATGTTGGATCTTCTCGACCTGAACGGCATCACCGACTACGAAGCCGTTGGTGGCTTGACCATGGGTGCCGACCCGGTTGCCACCGCAATCATGCACCAGGCAGCCGCTCGCGGCCGTGCAGTTGACGCATTCGTGGTTCGCAAGGCCGCCAAGGCTCACGGCATGGGCCGTCAGGTCGAAGGCCCGGATGTAAAGGGTCGCCGCGTGATCGTGGTCGAAGACACCTCAACCACCGGTGGTTCACCGCTAACCGCAGCCCAAGCGCTTGAAGAAGCCGGCGCAATCATCGTTGCCGTGGCAACCGTGGTTGACCGCGACACCGGTGCCAAGAAGGTCATCGAAAATGCCGGTTACCGCTACTTCTCGGCCGTTTCGCTAGACGATTTGGGTCTTCGCTAAAAATTGTCTGCTGCCGCCAGCACCACTAAGCCGCGCCTGACGCCTATCGTCATCACGCTGCTGTCTTCGATGCTGAGCGTGGTGTCGGGCTCGATGGTCTTTATGGCCTTTCCGTGGCTCGCAATCAAACTCACCGGTTCGGCAACCAGCGCCGGTGCGATGAT
>JBEGKM010000141.1:0-3447 GCA_041184065.1 Actinomycetota bacterium | reverse complement strand
GCGTCGTTGGTTGCAATGACGTTGTGCACGCGAACTCCCCACAGTTTGCGCTGCAGGAGCAGGGCTGTGAGAACGGCGGTGGCTAGGTCGCGTCGGCCGTTGTTTATCTGTCCTGATTCGGCGTCGGCTGCATCGAGGTCGGCGTCAAGTGCACCAGCGATGAATCGTTTGCGTGACGCACCTACCAGAATCGGAAAACCGAGTTTGTCTAGCTCGTCGAGACGTGCAACCAACTCCCAGTTCTGCCCCATATCTTTGGCAAAACCCAAACCCGGGTCAAGGATGATCTTGTTGCGCGAAACCCCTGCGGCCACGGCTGCATCGATGCGAAGTTTGAGTTCGGCGGCTACCTCGGCGGCTAGGTCCAGGTAGGTGTTGAGCTTGTCCATGCCATCGCTGAAACCGCGCCAGTGCGAAATCACAATCTCGGCACCGGTTGCCGCGGCGACCGCGAACATTTTTGAATCGGCAAGGCCACCAGAAACGTCGTTGATGATGTGGGCTCCGGCAGAAACCGCCGCCAGTGCGGTGGTGGCATTCATGGTGTCGATGCTGATGCGAACGTCGCGGCGATTGGTCTCGGCAAGCTCTGCCGTGAGGGCCTCGATAACCGGCATCACTCGTGAAAGTTCAACATCTGGGGCAACTCTTGGTGCACCAGGTCGGGTCGATTCGCCGCCGATATCGATGATGTTTGCGCCGCCCATGATGAGCAGTCGAGCGTGGTCTAGCGCGGCTCCGAGCGAATCGTATTCGCCGCCATCGCTGAATGAATCTGGCGTGACGTTGAGCACGCCCATAACCAAAGGTCGCTGAAACTCCGCACGCTTATTTTCGGTGCGACTTTCGCTCACTTTGAAATCAGCCCCATGACTTCGGCGCGCGCGATCGGTTCTGAATAGACTCCGCGGGCGGCCATGGTTACCGTGTTGGCCTCTGGCTGTCGAGCGCCGCGAGAAACCACGCAGTGGTGACGAGCCTCAATGACCACGACTACACCCTGGGTGCCGAGGCCATCTTCGAGTGCATCCGCGATCTGAGCGGTTAGGTTTTCTTGCAGCTGCGGGCGGGCGGCGATGATCTCAACCAACTTTGGCAAACGACCAAGGCCGACAACGCGGTCACTCGGCAGGTATGCAATGTGAGCGACTCCGGTGAATGGCAGCAGGTGGTGCTCGCAGATCGAAACGAAGTCGATGTCTTTGAGAATCACAACTTCGATGTGCTCGGCCTCGAAGGTGTCGGCAATGGCAAGCTTGGCGTCTTGCCCGACGCCCTTGAAGAATTCCGCATACGCCTCGGCGACCTTGGTCGGAGTGGCCTGAAGCTCACTGCGATTCGGGTCTTCGCCGATTGCTGAGATTAACTCGACAACCGCCGCTTTGATGCGTTCGGAATCAATCACTTGAAACTATGCCTGGTCTTTCGAGTCGGTCGCCTTCTTGGCGGCTGGCTTCTTTGGCGCAGCGGCCTTCGTGGCAGCCGGCTTCTTAGCGGCCGGCTTTTCGGCCTTTGCAGCCTTGGTTTCGGCAGCCTTGCTAGCCGAAGCCTTAGCGGCCGATGAGCCCTTTACCGGAATCGCGATCGGAGCGATCTTTGAAACCGGACGAGACTTGCTCGACAACCACTGAGCACGCTTCGGCAGCTTCTTGACCGCCTTGAAGATGCGGGCGATGTCGTCTGGATTCAGAGTTTCCTTCTCCATCAACTCCTTCGCCATGGCATCTAGAACGGCACGGTTCTGGTTGATTGCCTTGTATGCCTCGTTGTGAGCGCCCTCAAGAATCGCGCGGATTTCGGCGTCGATCTGCTGAGCGGTGACCTCTGAGTATTCACGAGCCTGAGCCATGTCACGACCGATGAACACCTCGCCGCCACCACCAAAGCTGACAGCGCCAAGGGTTGAGCTGAAGCCATACTGAGTGACCATCTGACGAGCGGTGGCAGTTGCCTTCTCGAAGTCGTTCGAAGCGCCGGTGGTTGGGTCGTGGAAGACGATTTCTTCGGCAACTCGGCCACCCATCGCATAAGCAATCTGGTCGAGCAGCTGGTTACGTGAAACCGAGTAGCGGTCTTCTAGCGGCAAGACCATGGTGTAACCCAAGGCACGGCCGCGAGGAAGGATGGTGACCTTAGTGACCGGGTCGCTGTCGTTTAGCGAAGCTGCCACTAGGGCGTGACCGGCCTCGTGGTAAGCGGTGTTTAGGCGCTCCTTGTCTTGCATGAGGCGAGACTTCTTCTGCGGCCCGCCGATGACGCGGTCGATTGACTCATCGATGGTTGCCGCGGTGATCTGCTTGTCGCCCTGACGAGCGGTTAGCAAGGCAGCCTCGTTCAAGACATTGGCAAGGTCGGCACCGGTGAAGCCAGGGGTGCGACGAGCAACGAGAGCTAGGTCAACGTCGTCGGCAATTGGCTTGCCCTTGGCGTGAACCTTCAAGATTTGCTCGCGACCGATTAGGTCTGGTGCGCCAACGCCGATCTGACGGTCGAAACGACCTGGGCGAAGCAAGGCAGGGTCAAGAATGTCTGGGCGGTTGGTAGCCGCGATCAGAATGATGTTGGTCTTCGAGTCAAAGCCGTCCATCTCAACCAAAAGCTGGTTCAGGGTCTGCTCGCGCTCGTCGTTACCGCCACCGATTCCGGCGCCGCGGTGGCGTCCAACTGCATCGATCTCGTCAACGAAGATAATCGCTGGGGCGCTCTGCTTGGCCTGGTCGAACAGGTCGCGAACGCGAGAAGCACCGACACCGACAAACATTTCGACGAAGTCAGAACCCGAGATGGTGAAGAACGGAACGCCGGCTTCGCCAGCAACCGCCTTGGCAACCAAGGTCTTACCGGTTCCCGGAGGGCCGTAAAGCAAGACACCGCGAGGAATCTTGGCGCCCACCGCCTGGAACTTCTGCGGAGACTTTAGGAAATCCTTGATTTCTTCGAGCTCTTCGATGGCCTCATCGACTCCGGCTACGTCGGCGAAGGTGACCTTAGGGGTGTCTTTGTTTACCAGCTTTGCGCGTGACTTACCGAAGTTCATCACCTTGCTGTTGCCACCCTGCATGCCAGACATCAAGAACCAGAAGATGGCACCGATGATGACAAAAGGAATCAAGCTGCCGAGCAGCGCTAGGTACCAAGGGGTGTTTGGAACCTCATCGTTGTAGCCCTCTTTGATGGTGGCGTTCGCGATGGTGTCAACCACCTGTTGGCCACGGGCCGCAACGTAATAGAACTGAACCTTCTTGCCATATTTGGCGTCTTCGTTGGTCAGTACGACATCAACGCGTTGGTCGCCATCGAGCACCTTGACGGTGTCGGCCTTGCCCTCGGCGATCATCGAAAGACCGACCTGGGTGTCTACCTGCTTGAAACCGGTGCCGCTAACTAGCGACGAACCGATGATCATTACGGCAACGGCAACGAAAATCCAGACGAATGGACCACTAA
>JBEGKM010000140.1:0-3463 GCA_041184065.1 Actinomycetota bacterium | reverse complement strand
TTGGCCATTGCTAGAAACGCCGCGCGAGACAGCGCCAACCATCATTGCGTTGACCTTGGCCGCGGTGGCTGCCGACATTGGCTGCGAGAACACCGATGGGCCAGGCTGGTTCAAAATTGTGAAGTTCGATGACTGAACGTTTTCAATCAGGTTCGGCTTCATCAGCACACCCTTGTTGGCAACCGCGGCACTAACCATGGCCATCTGCATCGCGGTCACTCGAACATCAAACTGACCGAATGCCGAGAGCCCCGTCTGGGCATCATCCATGCCGGTTGGGTATTTCGAAGCGCTCGCGGTCATCGGAAACTGCACCTTTTTGCCAAAACCGAAGAGCTCTGCCTGAGCGCGAATGCGGTCTTGACCAAGCTCGATGCCCAGCTGTGCGAACGGCACGTTGCAAGAGAATCGCAGGGCGTCGGCGATTGAAACCGTGGTCTTGCCACCGCATTTGCCCTCACCCGAGTTTTGAACAAAGGTGTTGGTGCCAGGCAATTTGAATTTGACCGGGTTTGGAATAAGTGATTCGGGGGTGTACTTGCCGCTCTCGATGGCAGCCGAAGCTACCACAATCTTGAACACCGAACCCGGCGCATAGAGCTCGGTCGAAGCGCGGTCGAGCAGCGGGCCATTTTTGTTATTTAAAAGGTCTTGATAGTTGGTCTTCGACTCGGTTCCTGAGTGCACCGATAGCGAATTGGCATCGAAGCTCGGCTTAGACACGTAGGCAAGGATGTTGCCGGTAGTCGGATCGAGGGCAACGACGGCACCCTTGAGATCGCCCAAGGCATCCCAGGCAGCTTTTTGAACCTTGGGGTCGAGGGTGAGCTCGACCGAAGCGCCTTGCACCGGACTGCCCGAAAGCAACGCGCTGATTTGCTCAAAGAATTGAGACGAGTTCTTGCCTGAAAGGAACGAGTTCATGGCCGATTCGATGCCGGTAGCGCCCTGGTTGGTGCTGTAGAAGCCAGTGACCGACGAGTAGATCTGGCTGGCGTAGGTGCGCTGGAATCGATAGACATCGTCGGAGCGCTTGCTGATCGCGATTGCCTTGTTATCGACCAAGATTGCGCCGCGCTGTGTTTTGTAGCCGTCATAGATTGAGCGCACATTGCGTTGGTCGGCCGTGTATGAATCTGCGCCGATGACCTGAATGCCTGTGGTTGCCACAAACAGGCTAAGGAACATTAGGAAGATCAAAATGCTGATGCGCTTTAGCTCTCGGTTCATGCCACACCTCGCGAATTGTCGCCGGTCGAACTGCCAAGGCGGGCGCTGTCAGAGATGCGAAGCAGCAAACCGATGATGATCCAGTTGGCAATCAGCGATGAACCACCGGCCGCCAAAAGCGGGGTGGTTAGGCCGGTCAGCGGCACAACTCGGGTAACGCCACCGATAACTATGAAGCACTGTAGCGCGATCGAGAACGCCAAACCTGTGGCCAGTAACTTCGAGAAATCATCGGGGTGGCTAAAGCCAATTCTGATTCCGCGGGCTACCAACAGTAGGTAAAGGGTCAAGATTGCAAAAACGCCAACCAGGCCAAGTTCTTCGGCAAGCGAAGCAAAGATAAAGTCGCTCTCGGCAAGCGGCACCAGCTGCGGAATTCCGCCACCCAGACCGGTTCCTTGAATGCCGCCGTGGGCCATTCCGAAGATGCCCTGAGCCAACTGGTAGCTGCCGCCGATGGCATCGTAGTTTTCTTGAGAGAACGGGTTTAGCCAAGAGTCGATTCGACCCGAAACGTAGTCCATCAATCGGCTGGCAACCAGTGCACCGGTCAAGAACATGCCCATGCCAACGATTACATAAATCGAGCGGCCGGTGGCTACATAAATCAGCACGATGAAAATGCCGAAATACAACAGCGATGTTCCCAGGTCGCGCTGCACGATTAGCACTAAAAGGCTTGCCGCCCAGATCATTACGATCGGGCCAAGTTCGCGCGCACGCGGAATGCGAATGCCAAGAATTTTGCGACCAACCACAGCGAGTGATTCGCGACGGTTGACCAAATAGCCGGCGAAGAAAATAGTCAGTGCAATCTTGGCAAGCTCACCCGGCTGAAACGTTAGTCCGCCGATTGACAGCCAAAGCCTCGCACCGTTGATGGTCTTACCAATCACCGGCAGCATTGGCGAAAGCAACAGCACAGCGCCAATCAGCATCGACACATAAACATAGCGGCGCAAGAACAAGTGGCTAGGCACATAGATGACCACTGCTGCCGCGGCGGCCATGGCCAGAGATGTCCAGATGACTTGCTTGAGGCCAAACAGCTCGCTGCCGCCGTTTGTAATAGTGGCCAGGTCGAGGCGGTAAATCATCGATAGGCCAAGGCCGTTCAGCACCACCGCGATTGGCAGAATCAGCGGGTCGGCCTCGCTAGCGCGAAGGCGAAGAATGGTGTGCAGAACCAGGGCAAAGAAGCTGAGCGGCAACCAATACAAGAAGAATTCGGGGGTAAGAATCTCGATGGTCGAAAGCTGAATTTGGGCAAGCTGAAACGCATTTAGGCCAACCGCCAAAAGCAACAGCGCACCCTCTAGATTGCGACTGCGTGGAACCACCCGCATGATGCGCGGCAGGTTGGCTGCATTTGGGCCGTTGGTGCCAAAGAGGTTAGTCATTTGGCACCGACAACTTGATTTGCTCAACGATTCGCTTGGCGTCTTCGAGGTCTGAGGCAATGATGGCTCGTTCAACCAGGCCGGCTTGGTATTCGCCAAGGGTAGAAACCTCGACTGTGGTTTCTTGATATACCCTCGAGAACTTGAACGGCCCGAATGATTCTTTGATGCCCTTATAAATGGTCACGTGGCCGTTTAGCGAGCTCACGTAATAAAGGGTCTGGGTGAAGTTGTAGATGCCTATCGCACCCATCACGAGTGCCACGGTAATTGCCACCACGGTTGCCAACTGGCGAATCTTGCGCCAGAAAATTCGAGAGTGGGTTTCTTTCAGAATCTTCTCTAGGTATTCATCAGACTCTGGCACATAGTCGGTTGGGTCTTCGGTGCGACCAAGAATCAGGTCTGGCAAGTTGAGGGGGTTGAGCACCTTCAAGAATCGGCGACCCTTGCGCTCATCGATGACAATATCGTTTGCACTCGACCCAACAAACTTTGCGCTCGGCGTGAAATCGGTCTTTAGCGATGCGTTGACTACGTCGACCACAACCACGGTCACGTTGTCGGGTGCGCCAAACTCGAGCGCTTCGCCAATCAAAAGTTCGGTTGCCTCGGCTGCCTCAATTTTTGAAAGCAAAATGCGGTCACTGATGTCTGGTGGCACAAAACCGCTAAGGCCATCAGAGCAAAGCAACCATCGATCACCTGGCTTGGTTTCGATTGTCTCTAGGTCAACCTCAGGAAACTCTTCAACATCGCCAAGCACACGCATCAAAACGCTTCGGCGCGGGTGAACTAAAGCCTCGGCCTCGGTGATTCGCCCGGTGTCTACT
>JBEGKM010000139.1:0-3473 GCA_041184065.1 Actinomycetota bacterium | reverse complement strand
AGGTCCAGGTCTTCGATAGGCATTGCGAGCTCTGGCGACAGGCCGGCCTCAACCGGTGCTGGGCCGATCTCGATACCTTCTGCTGCAACGTTCAACTCACGTGCCAAGCCGAATAGCTCTACAAGGGTTGAACCTGCTGATGCAACTGCATCGCGAGGGGTGATCGAAGGCTTTGACTCAACATCGACGATTAGCTTGTCGAAGTTGGTGAACTCACCCGCACGGGTTGCCTCAACGCGGTATGAAACCTTGAGAACTGGCGAGTAGATCGAGTCGATTGGGATAACGCCAGCATCTGCATCTGGGTTGCGGTTCTGAGATGCCTGAACATAGCCACGGCCACGCTCGATGGTTAGCTCAACCTCGAACTTTGCCTTTGCGTTGATGGTCGCAATGACTAGCTCTGGGTTGTGAATCTCAACACCGGCAGGTGCCTGAATGTCTGCTGCGGTAACTGCACCAGCAGTTGCCTTGCGTAGGTGTGCAACAACCGGGGCGTCGTGCTCTGAAGAAACAACGAGATCCTTGATGTTCAAGATGATCTCGGTGACGTCTTCTTTAACGCCTTCGATGGTTGAGAACTCGTGAGGAACGCCTTCGATACGGATGCTGGTAACAGCTGCACCAGGGATCGATGAAAGAAGGGTACGACGGAGCGAGTTGCCTAGGGTGTAGCCGAAGCCAGGCTCTAGCGGCTCAAGCGAGAAGCGTGAGCGGTTTGGAGATAGGACTTCTTCGTGAAGAGTTGGACGCTGTGCAATTAGCACGTTTGGTTCCTTTCAGCTAGATATCCACTATTTGATATCTATTTGTTGGGGGCTTCACAGTGGCCACTGCGAAGCTTTGAAGCGAGATAAGGCTTGGTTGTTTCATGGCGAGTTCTTCGACAGGATTTATGCGCCCTGTCGAAGATGGGGCCATAGGTTAGACGCGGCGACGCTTTGGAGGACGGCAACCGTTGTGAGCCTGAGGAGTTACGTCTGAGATTGAACCAACCTCTAGACCAGCTGCCTGCAGTGAACGGATTGCAGTCTCGCGACCAGAACCAGGACCCTTGACGAAAACGTCAACCTTCTTTAGGCCGTGCTCCTGTGCCTTGCGGGCTGCTGACTCAGCTGCAAGCTGAGCTGCGAAGGGGGTTGACTTACGTGAACCCTTGAAACCTACGTCACCTGATGATGACCATGAGATAACTGCACCCGTTGGGTCAGTGATCGAAACGATGGTGTTGTTGAAGGTCGACTTGATGTGCGCCTGACCCACAGCAATGTTCTTCTTCTCTTTACGGCGTGGCTTGCGGGCGGCTGAGCCGGCCTTTGCCTTCGGTGCTGCCATGGTTGTTCTCCTAAATTCTTAAGGTTTGTGGAAAGGGCCGCTACTAGCGGGTTGCCTTCTTCTTGCCGGCTACGGTGCGCTTTGGACCCTTGCGAGTACGAGCGTTGGTCTTGGTGCGCTGACCGCGCACTGGTAGGCCCTTGCGGTGGCGAATACCTTCGTATGAACCGATTTCAACCTTGCGGCGGATGTCTGCTGCTACGTCGCGACGTAGGTCACCCTCAACCTTGAAAGTGCCTTCGATGAAGTCACGGATTGCAACGAGCTGGTCGTCGGTTAGATCCTTTACACGGATGTTCTTGTCGATCTTGGTCTCGGCCAAGATCTGAACTGAACGGGTACGGCCAATGCCGTAGATGTAGGTAAGTGCGATTTCGACGCGCTTCGCGTCTGGAATATCGGCTCCGGCAACACGTGCCATAGGAGTTCTCCTTGTTGTTTAGAAGGTCTGAAATAACGCATCCGAATCTCACGATTGGGCCCCGGCCTTCTCCGGGGGTTACGACTTTCGTTTCGAGGAAACTTTGCCGTTGCGTTACTTTTTTATTTTTAGTTTTGCTACTTGGTGCTTTGGTTCTTTGCTTTGGTGCTGCTTCATGTTGCTCGGCCTAGGCCAGGCAATCAATCTGCTGTTAGCCCTGACGCTGCTTGTGGCGTGGGTTCTCGCAGATAACCATGACGCGACCGTGGCGACGGATGACCTTGCACTTGTCGCAAATCTTCTTGACGCTTGGGTTTACCTTCATGTCTCTTGCTTCTGTTTGGGGTTATTGCTAACCGTTTTTCAAACTGATCGGGTTGACCCGACCAGAAAGTCTTTATTTGTAGCGATAGATGATGCGGCCACGAGTCAGGTCGTAGGTGCTTAGCTCAACAATCACGCGGTCCTCTGGGAGGATGCGGATGTAGTGCTGACGCATCTTGCCTGAAATGTGGGCAAGAACCTTGTGACCGTTAGTCAACTCAACCCGGAACATTGCGTTTGGGAGAGCCTCGACGACCGAACCCTCGATCTCGATGACACCGTCTTTACTGGCCATAACTCACTTATCTGCTTCAACTAATTCGGCGTTACGAGCGCACGCAAAAAACCAATCTTTCGATTAGGGAATGCGTGTAGAAACACCGAAGTTCAATCCTAGACGAAATACCGAAATATTGGTAGTCCGAGATTTTGCTTCAACCGACCAAGACGGTCGACTAAACCCTTTTAACTCAGCGCAACCGGCGTGATGCCGAACTGCGCAAGCTTGGCTACGCCACCGTCTGGTTCGGTGAGCACCCAAATTCCTTTGTCGTGCACCGCGACCGAGTGTTCCCAGTGCGAGGCATCAGAGCCATCTTTTGCCGAAACTGTCCAGCCGTCGGCCAAAATCTTGGTCTTCGCAGACCCAGAGGTAATCATCGGTTCGATTGCAACGCATAGGCCAGGCACAACCTTGGGGCCCTTGTCGCGAACACCGTAGTTGTAAACCGGTGGGTCTTCGTGCATCGAACGACCAATACCGTGGCCAACATACTCTTCAAGAATGCCGAACTTGGCTCGGTGTTCGACTTCTTGGCTCTCAACATAGGCCTCGATTGCTCGCCCAACCTCGTTTAGGTGCTCGGCCTTAGCCAAGGCTGCGATGCCAACCCAAAGCGATTGCTCGGTGATGTCACTCAGCAACTGGCGCTTGGCCAAAACCTCTGAGTCTCCCCCGGGCACAATAAAGGTGACCGCCGAGTCGCCGTTCCATTCGCCAATTTCTGCACCGCAGTCGATAGAAACAATATCGCCCGGTTGCAAAACTCTATTTCCAGGTATGCCGTGCACGACCTCATCGTTGACTGAGGCGCAGATGGTGTGCTTGTAGCCTTCGACGAGTTGGAAATTTGAGTGCCCACCGTGAGCGCGAATGGCATCATCCGCCGCTTTATCAAGTTCGAGAGTGGTGATGCCGGCGCGAATCAGCTTGCGAATTGCATCTAGGCCCGCGGCAGTGGCCAAACCGGCCTGGCGCATAAGAATAATTTGCTCGTTGGTTTTGAGCTCGAAGCCGTGACGTGACATTGGTTGGTGGCGCTTAGAGGCCCGGGGTCAAACCGCGGGCGTCAAGGGCCTCAAGAATGCGGCCGGTAACTTCGGCCACCTCGCC
>JBEGKM010000138.1:0-3486 GCA_041184065.1 Actinomycetota bacterium | reverse complement strand
GCTGGGTTTTCGCCTAGGTTTAGAGCGCTGACATCCCACCACGACAGGTAGCTGTTCTGTGGCTGAGCCACGACTACCGCTGGCAACTTTTCGGCAACCTGAGCCCTCATGAAGGCCAAGTTAGCTTCGATGGTGTGCACGGCAGAGTCGATCCAGGTAAGCCCGTTCGTGAAAGCCTCGGCCATGGCAAACGCGCCAATTAGCGATGTTCTCCAGTGCATGTCTGGCTGCAGGTTGGCCAACCTCTCGGCCATTTCGAGGTTCTGACTGACAATGATTGCGGCCTTCAGACCGGCGGTGTTCCAGGCCTTGCTAGATGAGGTAATGATGATGCCAGTCTTGGCAGCAGCCTCACCGGCGTTTAGATAAGGCACAAAGGTTTCGCCGGCATAGGTTAGCGGCGCGTGAATCTCGTCGCTGACCACAATAACGCCGTATTTTTCGGCGAGTGTGGCAATAGCCTGCAGCTCTTCGAGGCTGTAGATTTTGCCGACCGGGTTGTGAGGGTGGCAAAGTAGATAGAACTTCGCGCCGGCCGCAAATGCTTCCTCTAGGGCATTTAGGTCAAGCTGCCAGGTTCGATCGGTGCGAATCAAAGGCACATCAACTTGCTCAAGTTTGGCCTCGTCGAGCCAGTGATAAAAGCTTCCGTAAACCGGAGGGTTGACCACGACTTTGTCTCCGGGGTTTCCAAGCGTTCTAAAGATTTCTACAGCAGCAACACCAACATCGGTCGCCATTTTCACCTGTGATGTGTCGACGGTCCAGTTCCAACGACGCTTGGCAAAGCCGGCAAACGCTTCGGCAACCTCTGGCACCGGGCCAAGATAGCCAAGGTCTGAGGTCTGAGCCATTTCGACAATTAGGTTGCGAATCGAGTCGGCAATTTGAAAGTCCATCTCGGCAACGTGCATCGGCAAAACATCGGCAGCAAAACGGCGCCACTTAGAGCTGTGGCGTCGGCGCAATGCGCTAAGGCTTGGTGCTACAACGTTGTTGTCAGACATGGCTCAAGTTTAGAACTTGTAGAAAGCCAGCATGCCTGCGATTGCGAACATTACGACGGCGATAATGCTGTCGAGCACGCGCCAGAAAATTGGCTTAGACATTAGGCCCGAGGCAGCCCGAGCACCAAAACCTAGACCAGTGAACCAAACTAGGCTGGCCAACATGGCCCCCGCGCCAAAGTACCAACGGTCATCGCCAAACTGATTACCAACACTGCCAACCAAAATCACGGTATCTAGGTAAACGTGTGGGTTCAGAAGGGTAAAGCCTAAAACCGCCGCAACCACTTTGCCTCTAGACAGGCTTTGGCCGCCAGAGGCATCCATCGATTCGTTCTTGAAGGCGCTCCTGATTGAACGCACACCAAACCAGCTCAGATAAACCACGCCGAACCAGCGGATGATTTCAAGAAGCCAGGGCAGCGAAAGCAGCACGGCCCCTAGTCCGGCAATACCAACCGCGATCAGGGCGGCGTCTGCGATGGCGCAAATGGCGACAACCAAAAATACGTGCTGCTTAGTTAGCCCCTGGCGAATCACGAAGGCATTCTGGGCACCGATGGCCACAATAAGTGAAAGACCGAGCAAAAAACCAGGGATGAAAGACAGCATTCGTTCAGTTTACGGGGCGACCAGTGCGATTTTCTAGGCGCTGCATCGTCTCGGCTTGATAGTCGGCAAGCATAGCTTTGTGCTCAGGATTGCTGGTTTCGTGAAGGTAATTTAAGAGCATCAAGCGCCGCTGCAGAAAGAGCAACTGCATGAACTCGGGCGAGTATTCAGGCACCGGCTGCACCGATGCATAGCCTGCCAAAAAAGCTCGATCCTGCTCCTCGGTATCCAAATAATAAAGGCTGGTTGCCAGGTCTTGAACTGGCAACCCCAGCCCCGAATCATCGAAGTCAAAAACCGCGAGCTCGCCTTGGTGCCACATCAAGTTCCAGGGGTGCAGATCGGCGTGAATTGGTTGAAGCGAGTTTGTCGAGGCCAAGGCTGTAAGACCCCTCGAAACTTCTGTTTTGACAGTATCGATGGCATCTCTTTGAGAATCGCTTAGGCCAGACGCAGATGCTGAAAGCAGGTCGGGAGCGCCCCAATAAAAGTCGGTTAGTACCGGAAACTCGGCGTCAGAAGCCAGTTGCAACTTGGAAGAACTTTGGTGCAGTAAGGCCATAGCTTTTCCGGCAGCCTCAAGTTGCTCAAAGGTTGGCTCATCGCCTGGCTCTTGCCCCTCTAACCAGGTATAAAGGACGGCACTTAACTTTCGTTGGGTGGCTTCATGCCAGCCCGTCGAAACATAGCCACCGACCCTTGTGGCGATTGGTTTTGGGGCTTTCACCTCAGTTATAGAACTGACCCAAACCACTTCGGCATTCAGATTTGCCCGCGACCGATTTGAATTCACGTTGATTCGAAGCGCAAACTTTTCGCCGGTGTTTGAATGAATCTTAAATGTCGAATTGAACTCGTGGTTTATAGATTCGGTTTGGCACCGGTCAAGGCCATACTGGGTCAAAATTTCAACTAGGCAGTCGGAAAGGCTGTCTACCTGTTGTTCGATGGTCATCTGTTGAAACTTGATTGAGCTCACGCGGCAATCATGCCACGAAAAGTAAAAAGCCCCCGGCTGAAAAGCAGCGGCAAATTCCCTAGACCAAAATTGAGATTCGGGATTCATCCCCAGAAAATTTACTGAGTTCGAGGGTTGCAACTTTAGGAGCTGAACCAAATCGATTAAGTGCACTTTCCCACTTTGTGAGCGGCGTCAACGGCACCACAATCTCAATTGATGCCAATTCTTGGGCACTCAGGTTCAAACTCGAAAAGGCCATTAGCTTTCGAACAGCTCCATCAACCTCAGCGGGCTTCCCATAGACCTGCAAGGAGTGCTTGGTGGCTCGGTCACCAACGTTCTTCACCGTAGCGCGAACCACGCAAGAGTCACCGTTTCTGGACACCAAATCGAAGCCTACGTTTTCAACCACCGAATAACCGAGCCCGTAGCCTAACGGGAACCTTGGTGGATTATTGTCACGGTCTAGCTTGCGCTGACCATGCCACTCGTCGTAAACGATATTGGTAGCCTCGGAATCGAAAAATGGAAGGTGGCTTTCACTGGTTGGAATGGCAAATGGAAGACGACCCGCGGGCTCAGCCTCGCCAACTAACATTTCGGCTAGTGCGGTACCCCCTTCAGCGCCCGAGTACCAGGCCATTAGCACTGCGGCCGGAGAATCGATCCAAGCTTCACACATGACTGTGCCGCCAGCCACGACAACAACGATCGTGCGCGGGTTGCTAGCTGCCACGGCTTTGATAAGTTCCTCATCGAATGGGCGAAGCGAAAGCCTTTTTCTGTCACCACCGTGACCGAATTCGGCGTTAATTGGACCAGGTGGGGCAGCCGATGCAGCTGGGTCGACGCCTTGTGGGGCCGGAGGAAACAAGGCCTGCAAATCTGACCTCGACGATATTGAAG
>JBEGKM010000137.1:0-3489 GCA_041184065.1 Actinomycetota bacterium | reverse complement strand
TTACAGAGTTTCTAGGTTCTGCTTCAATTCGAATGGCGTCACTTGAGCGCGATACTCACTCCACTCGCGGCGTTTATTGGCAAGCACGTAGCTGAATACCTCTTCGCCGAGGGTTTCGGCGGCAAGTTCTGATTCTTCGAGCTTGCGAATGGCGTGATCGAGACTTTGCGGAAGCGGCTGGATGCCCATGGCTCGACGCTCGGCATCATTTAGTGACCACACGTTGTCTTCGGTCTCCGAAGGAAGTTGATACTCCTCCTGGATTCCCTTTAGACCGGCCGAAAGAAGCAACGCATAAGCGAGGTATGGGTTAGCGGCTGAATCGATCGCGCGATATTCGATGCGCGAGCTTTGACCCTTTGCTGGTTTGTAAAGCGGAACACGGATCAAGGCCGAGCGGTTGTTGTGCCCCCAGCAAACGAAGCTCGGTGCCTCACCGCCGCCCCAGAGACGCTTGTATGAATTCACGTATTGGTTAGTTACCGCGGTTATTTCGGGTGCGTGGCGCAATAGCCCGGCAATGAAGTGCTTGGCGGTCTTTGACAAGTGGTACTGAGATCCGGCCTCAAAGAACGCGTTGGTGTCGCCCTCGAAGAGTGACATGTGAGTGTGCATGCCAGAGCCTGGGTGCTGAGTGAAAGGCTTAGGCATGAAAGTGGCATACACGCCCTGCTCAATCGCAACCTCTTTGATGACGGTTCTGAACGTCATGATGTTGTCGGCCATGGTTAGCGCATCGGCGTATCGAAGGTCAATCTCGTTTTGGCCAGGGCCACCTTCGTGGTGGCTAAATTCAACACTGATGCCAAGTTGCTCGAGCATCGAGACTGCGCGACGACGGAAGTCGTGAGCGGTGCCACCTGGAACATTGTCAAAATAGCCGGCTTTGTCGACAGGAACTGGCTCACCGTCTGGACCCAACTCGGTTGATTTTAGAAGGTAGAACTCAATCTCAGGATGAATGTAGAACGAGAAGCCAAGGTCTGAAGCCTTTGCCAATGCTCGACGAAGAACGTTTCGTGGGTCCGCAGCGGCTGGTTGGCCATCCGGGGTTTGAATGTCGCAAAACATGCGAGCTGTGGGTTCAATTTCGCCGCGCCATGGAAGAATTTGGAACGTGCTTGGGTCTGGCTGTGCCAGCATGTCAGCCTCATAGGTTCTGGCAAGGCCTTCAATTGCCGAACCATCAAAGCCAAGGCCCTCCGCGAAAGCACCCTCAACTTCAGCCGGCGCAATAGCGACCGACTTCAGAGTTCCCGCAACGTCGGTGAACCACAGGCGAATGAATTTCACATTGCGTTCTTCTATTGTGCGAAGCACGAAATCACGTTGCTTGTCCATCGGGTGTTCCTCTCTCTCCCTGCTACTAGGCTAATGGGTATGCCGAAACTTCGCTTAGCGTTGGCCCAGACAAATCCGGTCGTTGGCCAGCTTTCAGAGAACTTGAACACCTGCTTTGACATGGTCAAGAACGCTGCTGAGCAGGGAGCGAACATCGTCTTGTTCGGAGAGATGGCGGCAACTGGCTACCCAATTGAGGACCTGGCAATTCGAAGGGGATTCATTCTCGAAGCAGAAAAGTCGATTGAGACTTTTGCCTCTAGATTGCTCAACGCCGGGTTTGGTGACACTGCCGTGATAATCGGACACCCTGCACTCGTCAAGGGCGACTCACAGGGCTCGGGTTGGGCTAGTGCAACGAACTCAGCCTCGATTATTTTTGGCGGCAAAGTGCATGCCCAATATTCCAAGCACCATCTCCCCAACTACGGTGTTTTCGACGAATATCGAAACTTCAAGCCGGGTTCTGACCTAGTCGTTTTTGACCACTCGGGTCTCAAGTTCGGCATCGCAATCTGTGAAGACATTTGGCAAAGTGGTGGCCCAGTGACTGGAATGAAAAAGGCCGGCGTCGATTGCCTTTTAGTTCTCAATGGCTCCCCGTTTGAGATCACCAAGGGCGATGAACGGCTCGAGGTTATTCAAGATGTTGCCAGGGCCCAAGAATGCGCCATTGCCTATGTGAACCTGGTTGGCGGTCAAGACGATCTAGTATTTGACGGCGGTAGCCTGATGGTCGACGCGGATGGTTTGGTTATTGGCCAGGGCAAGCAGTTTGCCACTGATTTAGTGCTTTTTGACCTAATCGACAAGAGAAGCATCGAAGCGGTTAATGCTGAAGCATCCGAGAAACCTGAGGAGCTATGGCAAATTTGGCAGGCACTGGTTACCGGATTGCGCGACTATGTCGATAAAAATGGTTTCAAGTCAGTCATGCTCGGGCTCAGCGGAGGTATCGATTCTGCAGTGTGCGCTGCGCTTGCCGTTGATGCAATTGGCAAGAACAGGGTGTTCGGCGTCTCGATGCCAAGCAAGTATTCATCTGAGCATTCCAAGTCAGATGCCTTCGACTTGGCTACCCGTTTGGGCATCGAATGCCGAGTCGAACCCATCAAGGGATTGGTGAAGCCAGTTGAGAAACAACTCAAGGCTAAGGACCTAGCCGCCGAGAATCTACAGGCTCGAATGCGCGGAGTTATTTTGATGACTCTCAGCAACCTTGAGGGTCACCTGGTACTCACCACCGGAAATAAGTCGGAATTGGCCGTTGGTTACAGCACGATCTATGGAGACTCAGTTGGCGGTTTCGCACCACTCAAGGATGTCGAAAAGACACTCGTCTGGATTCTCGCACAATGGCGAAATGACTTCGCACTGGCTTCGGGAGAAATCGAACCTATTCCTAAAAACTCAATCGAGAAGCCACCATCAGCAGAATTGCGACCAGGACAAGTCGATCAGGACAGCTTGCCACCCTATGACATGCTCGATGGAATCCTGGCGGCATACATCAACGAGCGCTTGACTCGAGAGCAAATCACAAGTCGCGGCTTTGACGAGGCTACTGTCACAAAGATTGCAAATCTCGTTGACAAGGCCGAATGGAAGAGGCGCCAGGGCGCTATTGGCCCCAAAATTTCCAGCATGTCTTTCGGTCGCGACCGCAGAATGCCCATCACCAACAAATACTCAGGATAGTAAGGAAAATATCATGGCTGCAGACAAGTTGATTTCATCAGGCGGACCTTGGGAAAGCGTTATCGGCTACTCACGCGCAACTGTTGCCGGTGACTACGTGCACGTCTCAGGTTCAACCGCAACGGTAGGTGGAGTGCTGCAAGCCGAAGGCGACGCGTATGGGCAAACTCTTGTTGCTTTGAACGAAGTCATCGCACCCGCTCTTGCTCAGGTTGGCTACACGCTCGCCGACGTCGTTCGAAGCCGCGTTTACCTCTCGCGCGCGGAAGACATGGATGCTGTCGGTAAAGCTCACGGTGAGGTGTTTGGCGAAATTCGACCCGCGGCAACGATGCTTGCTGGAATCCAATTCATCAACCCTTCAATGTTGATTGAGATTGAAGTTGACGCCTGGAAGCGCAACTAATGTCAAACTTCGCACCCAGCAAGGTAAGAACCAGCACTCTGGCT
>JBEGKM010000136.1:0-3509 GCA_041184065.1 Actinomycetota bacterium | reverse complement strand
TTGTGGCTTCCAGGGGTGTTCTTGTTAAGAAGCTCACAAACCTCGACATACTGCTCGTATGGGGTCAGGGTGAAAAGAGTGTGGGTCAGGTTTGCGACCTGCTCTTGCACGGCCTTAACCACAGCGTCGTTGGTGTGACCGATTGTGGTTACGCCAATACCCGCGCCGAGGTCGATCAGGTGGTTTCCATCGGCGTCAACCACGATGGCACCATGCGCCTTTTCGATGTAGACAGGAAGTGCGGCACCGGCTCCGGCCGATACAGCATCAAGGCGGCGCGCATGAAGTGCCTGCGACTTAGGGCCGGGGATTGATGTGACTACTTTGCGCTCTTGCGCGACTGGAAACTCGCTCATAACTAAAAGTCTAAGCCTCGGGTTTGGCTATCAAAGCCCATGACCGAAAACTCTCCGTGAAGTGGCAAGATTGTCCCATGCGTCGCGTGATTATTCTTGGTTCAACCGGCTCGATTGGCACACAAGCCCTCGAGGTTATTGCGTCAAATCCTGACCGTTTCAGGTTGGTGGGTCTTGCCGCCGGCCAGAACAAAGAATTGCTTGATCAGCAGAGCTCAGAATTCGGGGGAGTGCGCGCGGTTCAGGGGGCCGAAGCGGCTACCCAATTGGTAGAGGAGACCGATGCTGATGTGGTTGTGAACGGCATCACCGGCTCGATTGGTCTGGCGCCAACTCTTGCCACGCTCAAAACCGGCAAGACGCTTGCGCTAGCAAATAAAGAGTCGCTTATTGTCGGCGGTCGTCTAGTAACCGAAGCCGCAGCTCCAGGTCAAATAGTGCCGGTCGACAGCGAGCACTCTGCGCTTGCCCAGTGTCTGCTCGGGGGTACCAAGGACGAAGTTCGCAAGCTGATTCTCACCGCTTCGGGCGGTCCGTTCCGCGGCTGGTCTCGAGAGCAACTCGATGCCGTCACTCCGGCTCAAGCGCTAGCGCACCCAACCTGGGTCATGGGCAAGGTAGTCACCACCAACTCGGCTACCCTGGTCAACAAGGGCCTCGAATTAATCGAGGCGCACCTCTTGTTCGACATTCCTTTTGACCGCATCGATGTCACCGTGCACCCGCAGTCGGTGGTTCACTCAATGGTTGAATTCGTGGATGGTTCGGTTCTGGCCCAGTGCTCACCACCAAACATGAAGCTTCCGATTGCGCTTGGCATGTCATGGCCAGACCGTGTTCCCAATGTTGCGGCAGCTTGTGACTGGACCCTAGCCGCAACCTGGAACTTCGAACCGCTCAATGAATCGGTGTTCGGTGCGGTTCGTCTGGCTCGCCAAGTTGGCTCTGCCGGGCTCACCTATCCTGCCGTTTTCAATGCAGCAAACGAAGAAGCAGTCGAGGCTTTTCACGCCGGCAAGATTGGCTTCAATCAGATTGTCGACCTAGTCAAGCGGGTAGTTGACGCTCACGAGGCAGACAAAGAACTCTCTTTGCAGTCGGTGCTTGCGGCCGAGGTCTGGGCGCGAGATCGGGCCAACGGCGTCATTGCCCAGGCTTGCTAGGCAAATTGTCAGACACCGGCGTTAGGGTTTAGTCGTGACCGATTCTCTTCTCTACCTGCTAGGCATCTTGGCCGTTGCCGTCGGCATCGGTTTTTCAATTGGTCTTCACGAGCTAGGGCACCTGCTGCCAGCCAAGCTGTTTGGCATCAAGGTGCCTCGCTATGCGATCGGGTTTGGGCCAAGGCTTTTTTCAAAGCAAATTGGCGAAACCGAATACTCAATTCGCCTGATTCCCCTCGGTGGCTTCATCACCATGATCGGCATGTATTTGCCTTCTAAGCCCGGCCAAAAAGAAGGCCAAGGTTTCTTTAGTGGCATGGTCACCAGTGCAAGGCACGCTCACGAAGAGCATGTCGGTCCTGGCGATGAAGGTCGAATGTTCTACAAGCTCGCGGTCTATAAGCGCTTGGTCATCATGTTTGGCGGCCCATTCATGAACCTAATCCTCGGCACAGTGCTGATGTCAATTGCCCTCTCGGGTATCGGTGTTCAGCAGCGATCGCTCACCGTTGGTGAGGTCAGCGAATGTGTCATTTTCGACCCTGCGGTTCAACAGGCTTGCCAAAAGTCAGACCCAGTTTCGCCAGCAAAACTGGCTGGGTTGGCTGCTGGCGACAAAATTATTGCCTACGATGGCCAGTCGGTTAGCGACTGGCAGTCTTTGTCAAAACTCATGAAGGCCTCTGTTGCCGCCGATATTTCGGTTGAGCGGTCGGGCAAATCACAACAATTCGTCATCACGCCTGGCACTGCCTTGCGCGCCAGTATCAATGCGGCTGGTCAACTCGAGGTCGATGCCGATGGCAGACCAGCTCTCGTGCCCACGCCGGTTTTGGGCATTTCGCTTGGCACCGAGCTAAGACCCCTTCCTTTGGCAACCTCGATCGCACAATCGGCAAGTTCGGTTGGGCAGGTTTTTGACATGATCGGTCACTTGCCTCAGCAACTTACAGAGACTGCCGTGGCAACTTTTTCTGGCGAACCGCGCAAAACTTCTGGTGCCATTTCAATCGTGGGCATCGGTCAAATTGCTGGCGAAGTTTCGTCTTCTTCAACCGCCTCGGGGCTCGAAAAGCTTTCAACCGGCTTGCTGATTCTGGCTTCGCTTAACTTCGCACTATTCGCCTTCAACATGCTGCCGTTGTTGCCACTTGATGGCGGGCACATCGCAGGTGGCGTTTACGAATGGATCAAACGCGGCATTTTCAGAGTCTTGCGCAAACCGGCACCAGGCTCGGTTGACACAGCAATTTTGATGCCGGCAACCTGGTTCGTTTTCACCTTGCTCATGGCAATGAGCGCGGTTCTAATTGTCGCCGACATCATCAACCCAATTAGCTACTAAAGGTTGTTTATGATTGTGGCAACAGCAATCGAAAGTGAGCTCTAGTGGCCGCCACAAATCTAGGTCTTCCAAAGGCACCGCCTCCTGTTCTTGCGCCGCGTCGCAAGACCCGCCAGATCATGGTTGGCAAGGTTGCCGTTGGTGGCGACGCACCGATCTCGGTGCAGTCGATGTGCACCACGCCGACCACTGATGTCAACGCAACCCTGCAGCAGATTGCCGAGCTAACCGCTTCTGGCTGTGACATCGTTCGCGTGGCCGTGCCAAGCCAAGACGATGCAGATCGCCTTCAGCTCATTGCACGCAAGTCGCAGATTCCGGTAATCGCCGACATTCACTTCCAGCCAAAATACGTTTTCCAGGCAATCGACGCGGGTTGTGGTGCGGTTCGAGTAAACCCGGGCAACATCCGCCAGTTTGATGACAAGGTTGGCGAGATTGCCAAGGCAGCCAAAGACGCGGGTGTTTCAATTCGTATTGGTGTCAATGCGGGTTCGCTAGACCCTCGACTGCTTCAAAAATACGGCAAGGCAACCGCCGAGGCGCTTGTCGA
The DNA here is from genome assembly GCA_041184065.1 of Actinomycetota bacterium. GTDB lineage: Bacteria > Actinomycetota > Actinomycetes > Actinomycetales > Microbacteriaceae > Rhodoluna. Next base: position 92 of record JBEGKM010000136.1, on the reverse strand, counting down.
GTCTGCCGTGTGGGAGGCAAGCCTCTTCGAAGAGCACGATTTCCACGACTTCAAGATTTCGGTCAAGCACAATGACCCTGTCGTAATGGTGA
>JBEGKM010000135.1:0-3525 GCA_041184065.1 Actinomycetota bacterium | reverse complement strand
GTTTTGGTGTGATCAATTTGCTCGGCAATCCAATTGATTTCTTGCAGGCCATCCTCCCCAACTGAACCGATGGGATAGGCCACGAATTTCAGGTCTCGGTGACCGGCCATGATCATCGACTTTGAAGTTCTAAATGGCTTACCTCTACTGGTGGCCCGCCACAAAATAGCGCCGTTCCAAATGGGCTCTCCCTCATCTGGGTGCCATGAGGCCCGCACTGAACTCTTAATGCCATCGGCCGCAATCAGAACGTCGCCTTCAAAATCACCGGCAGTGGTCTTAGCGAATACTTTAGAACCAGTGGTTTGTTCGCTGATGATTCGGGCGTCGGTAACGATAACGTCGTCACCCAAGCGTGCTTTCACCTGTTCCAAGAGCATCATTTGAAATCGGCCCCGGTGCACCGAATACTGCGGCCAGTTGTAGCCGGCGGCGGTTCCGCGAGGTTCAGACCAAATTTCACTTCCAAAGGCGTTCACATAGGTTAGGTCGGCCGTGCGAACCGCAATTTTGTCTAGTTCATCGGCCAGGCCCAGTTCGGTCAACTCTCTGACCGCGTGCGGCAAAACATTGATGCCCACACCCAATGGCTTGATCTCTTTTACGGCCTCGAGCACTTTGATGTCGGTAATCCCCGCGGCATGCAGCGCCAGCGCTGTTGCCAATCCGCCGATGCCGGCGCCCGCAATTAAAACTCTCATTCTTTAAACCTATATCGCGCGCAGAACCAGCATGAACTGGCCACCGCCAGGGTTAATTTGGGTTTCAAAACGCGAACCAGGCGCTAAACGACTCAGCCGATCTAACAACCACTCGGATGCCTGATCTGCATCGGCCTGGCTTGGGCAACGAGCCACAACCTCGCGGCCGCCTTTTGCCTTTAGTCGCTCAACCGACTCAAAAATTGGCGAGGGATCGACCACAAAAAGCTCTGAACCCCAGGGCACCACCGGAGCGATTTTGCCCTTCATGGTGTTGCAGGATCGGTGAGCCAGGCGCTCAACCGCGGGTGCCCCCTTTTTGCCTTTTGCGGCGGCAAAGTTATCGATGCTCGGGCCCAAGTCTGAATTTGTTGAGGCATCAGGGTCAACCGGCGCATCGCAAAGCCAACAACGCCAAGAATCTTGGTCACCAACAACATTCAAATCGCTCATGAAAGCAGATTACGCTATTAGCAGGTTTGGGCTTGAAGGAGACAAAAATGGCAATGTCAGACGCCGAAAAGCAGGCGCTAAAAGAGACCATGGCCGAGCGAGCCAAGGCTCGCAAAAAGATGACTCCCGAGCAACTTGAGCAAGAGGTAGTCGACAAAATTGCTGCGATGGCACCGGCAGACCGAGCCCTCGGCGAAAAGGTTCACGCCCTAGTAAAGAAGGTTGCTCCCGGCCTTCAGGCAAAGACTTGGTACGGCATGCAGGCATACTGTGACTCCGACGGCAAGACCGTGGTTTTCTTTCAAGATTCGGGCAAATTCAAGGCTCGATATTCAACTCTTGGATTTCAAGACACCGCAAACCTTGATGACGACCTAATGTGGCCAACCTCATTCGCTCTCACCGGCTGGAGCGCGAGAATCGAAAAGCAGATCGAAGCACTGATCAAGCAGGCGATTAGCTAGATGGCGACCATAAGCGACTAGATACCACTCATCTTGCAAGTGATGATGGCCAATCGAACCTGCGGTCATAAACTCACCACATGAGATTTGTTGACCTTTCAGTACACCTCGACAACGAGACCCCGCTAGACCCAGCTTTCTTGCGGCCAAAGATCGAGTACAAAGACCACCAGGGTGGCCTAAAAGACATGTTCAACATGTATGGCATCACCCCCGACCAGTTGCCTGATGGCGAGGGGCTCGCCGCTGAGACCCTAACCATCACAACCCACTCGGGCACCCACATCGACGCGCCTTGGCACTACCACCCAACCATGAACAATGGCGAAAAAGCTTGGACGATCGACGAGGTTCCTCTTGACTGGTTCTTTCGCCCAGGTGTAAAGATCGATCTCACACATCTGCCAAACGGAACCATAGTGAAGCCTCACCACATTCAAGAGGCACTGGCCAAGATCAATTACACCTTGAAGCCATACGATATTTGCTTGTTCCACACCATCGCATCATCGGCGTTTGGGCGCGAGGACTTCATCGACACCGGCATTGGTTTTGGTGAAGAGGTCACCATGTGGCTGACCGACCAGGGCATCAAGGTTGTGGGCACCGATGCGTGGGGTTGGGACCTTCCAGTTTCAATCAACCGCAAGTTGTTCGAAGAGACCGGCGATGCATCACTGGTCTGGGATGGCCACAAGGCCGGCCGCCGCGTCGCTTACTGCCAGATCGAGAAGCTGCACAACCTCGAGTCGATTCCGGCAACCGGTTTCACCGTTGCCTGCTTTCCCGCAAAGGTTCGTGCGGCATCTGCCGGCTGGACCCGTGCGGTCGCAATTTTCGAAGACTAGTACCTAGCTAGAGAAGGAACGGGTCGTGCGCTAAGCGTGCGGCCCGTTTTCTTTGCTCGCCCTAGCCGAGGGCTTTTTTGATTCGCTGAACCGAAACCGATTCGGCGGTGCCAAGCGATTGAGCAAACAGGCTCACTCTGAATTCCTCGAGAAGCCACCGCGTGGTAACCAGTTTTTCGGGAGCAGTCGAGGGCAGCGGCAATGTGCCCCCGGCAAAGATGTAGAGACTTAGAGCCTGATCAAATTCTTGTGCTGCCAGATGGTCGCGGCTTGGGTTGTCGACCATCTTTTCGATGCGCATTTTGATTGCCTGCAAATAAACCAGGATGCGCCCGAGCCGATCGAGACCGGCAACACTGACAAATTTGGGCTGCAACAACTCGGCTACGTGAGCCTTTTCGGCAGACAGCACAGACAAGAAATCGAATCCGTTCACCGAAGAAATTGCCTTGGTGGCTTCGCGCGCAGCTCCGGCAATCTTGGTTACCAAAGCGGCAACTTCGAAAGCCTGCTCAACGATGATTGCCGAAACAGCATCACGAACTTTTTCGAATTCGCCGCGACTAAAAATCAACCCGGCGGGTTCAATTTTTCGAAGCTCGCGCTCACTAACCGCTTCTATCACGTCTTCGATGAAAGCGCTGAACGAACCATAAGGAAGCCCCGCGATCGCCAGCTTTTCAGGTTGCGAAAGGTGCGACTCAACATACTTTGCTGGACTCGCAATCGCAAAGCGAACCAGAGCGATGACGCCGCGAATGTGGTGACGCGCCTGCTCAGATTCGGTTGAGAAAATACGAACGTTCACGCCTTCGCCAGCCTTGCCGATCACCAAAGCCGGAAAAGCCCGAACCACGTTTGAGCCGTGCTTGCTTTCGATGCTTCGCTCGAGAACATCGAAGTCCCAAAGCGACAGTCCATCGCGTTCGATTGGCGAATTCACCTTTTCAACGACTTCAGCAACGGCGCCACGGCCACTCTCGGCAAGCTTGGTCTGCAGCGCGCTCAAATCGGTTCCCAAACCAAGCGGGCGGCCGGCTGCATCTGTGGGCCGATAGG
>JBEGKM010000134.1:0-3558 GCA_041184065.1 Actinomycetota bacterium | reverse complement strand
GCAGGTTGTCAATTTGCTTGGCGCGGTCGTCGGCTTTGAATACTGCACTGCCGGCGACAAATGTGTCTGCGCCCAGAGAGGCAACGCGTTCGATGTTGGTTTCGTCGATTCCGCCATCTACCTGCAGCCAAATGTCGAGTTTTTCGGAATCAATGCGTCGACGAGCCTTGGCGACCTTCTGCAAGGTTTCTTCTATCAGGCTCTGCCCACCGAAGCCAGGTTCTACGGTCATCACCAAGAGTTGGTCGAACTCGCTCAAGAGCTCCAGAAACGGTTCGACATCCGTGCCAGGTTTGATGGCAACTCCGGCGCGTGCGCCAATTGCGCGAAGTCTGCGAGCTAGCTCGACAGGGTTTTCGGACGCTTCCGCGTGAAAGGTGACCGAGTAGGCGCCAGCTTCTGCATAGCCCGGAGCCCACTTGTCGACGTTGCTAATCATCAGGTGCACGTCAAGGGGCTTTGGGGTGATTTGCTGCATGCGCGAAACCATCGGCAAGCCAAAAGTTAGGTTTGGCACGAAGTTGTTATCCATCACGTCTACGTGAATCAGGTCGGAGTTGGCGATGGTGCCGAAATCGCGCTCGAAGTTTACGAAGTCGGCCGAAAGGATGCTCGGGTTGATGCGTGCTGACATGACTTCAGCCTACTTAGCCTTCTGAATCAATGCGATGAACATGGCGTCGGTTTGATTCAAGTCTGGCCAAAGTTGAGCCGTCTTGCGGTTGCGATTCAGGTGCAGGTTCGGGTTGATTTCAGCCAACACGGCATTGGTATCGAGCAGAGTGAATCCCTCGCCCAACTTCTTCTGCCCCCAGTCGATGATCGCGGTGGTCTCCCCCTGATGCGGTGAACAGGTCACGTAGGCAAGGATGCCGCCAGGCTTTAGTGCCGCCCATGCGCTGGCCAGAAGTTCTTGCTGAAGTGAGGCAAGTTCGGCCACATCGCTCTGCTGCTTGCGCCAGCGCGCTTCAGGACGACGGCGCAGCGCACCCAGGCCGGTGCAAGGAGCATCGAGCAAGATGCGATCGTATTTCTCGGCTGCAGAAGCACCGATGCCGCGACCGTCTTCTACCGTCACCTTGATGTGTGGGTCAATGGTTTCGAGCGCTTGACGCACGAGCTTGGCTCGGTGCGGCTGAAGTTCGTTGGCAATGAACTGGATGTTGTTCAGTTTCGCTTCGGCCGCCATAAGAGCGGCCTTACCGCCAGGTCCGGCACACATGTCGAGCCAAATCTCACCTGCGGTTACCGGCGCAGCATCGACCAAAGCCAAAGCTGCCAGCTGCGAACCCTGATCTTGAACACGGATGCGACCCTCGCGGAATGCCACTAACTGGTTCGGATCTCCGCCATCGAGCATGGTTCCGATTGGGCTGGCCGGGCCAACCTCGAGGTCTTCGAAGTCACGCTTTGTCGCCAAACCTGGCAGGGCAACGAGACTCACCAGAGGTGCGATGTTGTCGGCAAGCAGTAGGTCGCGAAGCGCATCCTTGCGGCCATCGACTCGAAGCGCCTGCTCGAGTGCACGAACCACCCAAATCGGGTGTGAAAATTCAACGGCCAGACGTTCGTATGGGTCTTTTATGTGACTTAGAACAATGTCTTCCCATTCGTCACGGGTGCGTTCGCTAACGCGACGCAAGACACCGTTGACGAACCCCTCGGCGCCGCGGCTGAGGTGCCCCTTGGTTAGATTCACAGTTTCGCTCAATGCCGCGTGAGACGGAACGCGCATGCCCAGAATCTGATGAGCTCCCAAACGCAAGACAATCAGAGCTTCGATATCGATCTCGTCGCTGTAGCGTTGGGCACACTCTTCGATCACGCGGTCGTAAAACAGTTGCCAGCGCAGAGTTCCAAAGGCCATTTCCTGAGCGAATCCGGTGTCGCGGGAATCAAGTTTTGAGTTGGCCAGCAGCTTCGGCAACAAGAGATTGGCATAAGCATCATTCAGCTCGACCGCGCGAAGCAGGTCGAGGGCAATGGTTCTTGCCGTGGTCTTCTTGTTATACATAAATCACTCTCTTGCCAGCGGTCAATCCCCTGGCCCAGTCGATAGAACTCATCGGCTTTTTACCCGCTGGTTGAACCAGTTTTAGTTCAAGTAGCGTCCCGTTGCCGCAGGATACAAAGGTGCGAGCACTCTCGATTTTCAGTGCGCCAATCTCAAGTGCATCACCGGATAGAGATTGCCAATCGGTGGCGCCCAGGGCACGTGCTTCAAGGATGCGGAACGTTTCGTCTTCGAGCGTTGTCCAGGCCATCGGTTCTGGGTTTAGGCCACGAATTTGATTCTCGATTTCGACTGCATTCTCTTGCCAGTCAATGCGAGCATCTTTGCGAGTTAATTTGTCTGCGGTCGGCAAAGATTTGAGCAGTTCTGGGTCTTGTGGCTTTGGGTTAGCCATTCCTGCGGCAACTCGCGGCAAGAGTTCAGCTAGCCCGGTTATGCCCAGCTCGGTAAGTCTCGGAAGCAAGTCTGCGGTGGTCTCGGTTGGTTCGATGACCGTAGGAATCTGCAGATGGATCGGGCCGGTGTCCATTCCCTTGTCTAGTTGAAATAGCGTGACGCCGGTCTCGCGGTCGCCCGCCATGATCGCGCGTTGCACAGGCGCTGCGCCGCGCCACTTTGGCAACATGCTGTAGTGCAGGTTGATCCAGCCCATTGGCAGTGAGTCAAGGGCCGCTTGGTCGAGCAGGGCGCCGTAGGCCACGATGACGCCTAGGTCTGCGCCGGTAGCTTCGATTTCACCGCGAACCTCGGCGTCGACACGGTTTGCCTTAATGATTGGAATGCCCAGTTCTGCAGCCGCCTCGGCAACTGGCGATGGGGTAAGAATCTTCTTTCGCCCCACCGGGGCATCGGTGCGGGTAAGTACCGCAACGACTTCAAAGGCCGAGCCCGCCAAAGCCCTCAGGGTTTGCGCCGCATTTGCGGGCGTTCCTGCGAAGACTATTTTCAAAAACCGACCAAACCTTTCAAAGGTCTAGATTACTGTGTCCATCTTGATTTGAATCGGACGCTGGGCTCGCCCAGACTTGGCGCTCACTCGCTTCGACCCGGCAGTTGCTAGGAGCACCTGCGTCTTCAAGGTTGCAGCCAGAGTTGCCCCTTGGGCGTACTCGTAACGGATTAGCGCGCGCCAATCATCAACGGCGGCTCCCTTGGCGGTTACCGGCATTGGGCCAAGTACTTCGATCTCCGCCGGCAAGGCCTCCAGCACCTTGTTCAAAAGTTCGCGCTCACCGGTCAATGACGCCATACGGATGAAAGGTGGGAATCTGAGTTCGGCTCTCGAGTGATATTCGTGGTGTGCGATCTCGGCTTGAGACCAAAGCGCGAGCTTTTGCCCCAGATATCCCTGTAAGCCGACCGCCACACCCAATCCCCCAGACTTCATGAGTGCGATGGTGTTAGACCAAATGCGCACCGCATCCTCGCTGGCTCGCAAGTTGTCGCGCGAGAGCATCTCGTTGCAGTCCAAGAGAACTACCGCTCCATAACCACCTTCAACGCGTGGTTCGGCACCCGGAGTGGATACGACAATCTTTTTGCCC
>JBEGKM010000133.1:0-3562 GCA_041184065.1 Actinomycetota bacterium | reverse complement strand
GTCCTCAGGCGCTGGAAATCGGTGGATAACTTTTGCTCGGCGAGTCCGATCTTCGTGCTCAAAATTACCCGTTTATTCAATGCTTCAATGGGCTAACCAAAGGCACAAAAATTGGTGAAATTTGTAACTTGGATGAGGTCGCTAGGAGAGGGTTCCTGCATTCCTAAAAATCCAATAATTCAACCTGAAAGCTGGCTGTCGAGCCCACGACGAGGTTTTCTTTCTGTCTAACATCCGCCTTGACCATCAACATGTATGAGCCCTGCGAAGCCAGCGGAAATATCGAAGTTCGCCAAGTCGTTGAACCACAAAAGGCCTCAACACGAACTGCACCAAAACCTCGCCGAAAAGCACCCGATACCTCTTTGATCTCTTCAAACAAATCAACAGGCAAGAGCACATATTGGACTTTCGCTTGTCCCGGCCAAAGCGTTAGTCGACCTTCAAACTCGTAACCCATTTGCAGCTAAGCAGTTGCGGCCAATTAGGCGCTTGGTCGACCAGCGTATGGGAACATTTCGCCCCAGCGAATCGGAACGATTCGAACCGTGCGAGCCGGGTTCGGCGCTTCGATCATCATGCCGCCACCAACGAACATCACCACGTGATATTTGTCGCCGTCAAACGCGCTCTCTTGCGAATACCAAAGCAGGTCGCCGACCTTCATTTCGCTCAGCGGAACAAGCTTGCGAGCAGCGCCCATAGTGCGGAACTGATTTGTCGCCGAGTGGGTTCCGATATAGATTCCAGCGGCCGAATACCCGGCCTTCATAAGACCAGAGCAGTCCCAAACGTCTGGGCCCATGCCACCGAGAACATACCGTTCGCCCAACTGAGCCTTCATAAAGTCGAATGCAATTTGAACCTTGCCGGCATCGGGGTCACCCACCGCATAGAGCTCAGGGGCGCTCATGTTGGCCGAACCAACCTGCTGGCGGCGCTCGGCAGCCAAACCCTCGGCGCGTTGTCGCTCAAGATCCGATGCGGTATTGCGCAACGTGGCCAGCTGCGCATACATAGTTTTGCTGACTCGGTTGTTCTCATCAACCTTGGCCTGCACCGCACCGGCCGCATTGCGCGCCTCGTCAAAGAGCACCTTTGCAGCCGAGGCCTTTGTTGCCAGCTCGTCTTTGGCAACCTGCAGCTGGTCGGTCAGCGCTTGAGCATACAGCTGCTGCGCAATTGAACGCTGATAGATCTCGTCGCTCTGCTGAGCGATTTTCTCGTTGGCACCCAACTTATAAAGCAGGTCATCGGCCTTGCCTGCATTCAAGAACAAATCCAACGACGTTCCCGCGGCACCACCGCGATACATTTGCGCAGCAATCTGCCCAAGTTGGGTCTTTGCCTTGCCGGCAGCAGCGGTGGCCGCATCGGCCTGAGCCTGAAGACTGTTCACCTTCACGGCAACCTTGTCGACTTCGCCCTGAGCCTGGTTGAACGCCTCGCCCTTGATCTGGGCAACTCGACCAAGCTTTTCGGCATCAGCTTCTAGTTCGGCAATGATCGCATCGAGCCGAGCAATCATGGCCTTTTTTGCGGTCACGTTCTTTTTGGCAGCAGCAACCTCGGCAGCTGTCGGATAACTGGGAACCGCCCAAGATGGCGCGACCACTGTTGCGGTCAGGGCCAAGCCCGCAGTTGCCACAACTGCAATCAAGGCGCGCGAAAGACGACGGTTCATACCTTCGAAACTAACACGGCTTGCGCAAACTGCCCAGTAGCGACTATTCTTTCCTCTTGGTGCTATGAAGTATCCGCTTTGTAGGCCCCATCGTTTAGAGGCCTAGGACACCGCCCTTTCACGGCGGCAGCACGGGTTCGAATCCCGTTGGGGTCACTATGAAGCAGGTAGTTCAAAGTTCCAAAAGTAAGGTCCTGTAGCGCAGTTGGTTAGCGCGCCGCCCTGTCACGGCGGAGGTCGCGGGTTCAAGTCCCGTCAGGATCGCTTCACCTAGAAGCCCTTCATTTGAGGGGCTTTTAGTGAAATTGGGCAGGTAACTGTTCAAGGCTCTGTAGCTCAGTTGGTAGAGCGAACGACTGAAAATCGTTAGGTCACCGGATCGATGCCGGTCGGAGCCACAAAAACCTCGCAGTCTCTGCGAGGTTTTTTTGTTTAATTCCCTCTTATGCTGAGGTTATGACTACTACCCGCGCATTGGTCGCCAGCACCCCTGGTGCAAAATTCACCAAAGAAACCATCGAACGCCGAGCCGTTGGCCCAAACGATGTTCGCATCGAGGTTGCCTATTCTGGCGTTTGCCACAGCGACATCCACCAGGTTCGCAACGAGTGGTTTGACGGCATTTTTCCGATGGTTCCGGGCCACGAAATTGCGGGTCACATTGTTGAGGTTGGCAGCCAGGTCACCAAATTCAAAGTCGGAGATCGTGCCGGCATTGGAACCTTTGTAGATAGCTGCATGAACTGCGAACCTTGCAAAGCGGGACAAGAAAACTACTGCCTAACCGGCAACGTACAAACCTACAACGGTCGCGAATACGACGGCACTCCAACCCTGGGCGGCTACAGCCGCGAAATCGTTGCCAAGGCCGACTACGTTTTGCACATCCCTGAGGGCATCGACCTCGCCGAATCGGCTCCACTGCTTTGCGCCGGCATCACCGTCTATAGCCCGCTCGCACACTGGGGCGCGGGCCCAGGCAAGAAGGTCGCAATTCTTGGCATGGGAGGCCTTGGCCACATTGCAGTCAAAATGGCAGCAGCCATGGGCGCCGAGGTTTATGTGCTCGGCCACTCAACCAGCAAGCGCGAAGAAGCGCTTAGCTATGGGGCTACCGACTACCGCTCAATCAACGACCCAAAGACTTTTGAAGACCTTGGCGGCAAGCTCGACTTCATCGTCAACGCAACCTCAGCAAACATCGATGTAAACCAGCTGCTGTCGCTACTGAAAGTCGACGGCTCGCTGGTTTTCGTTGGCCTACCACCCGAGAAGCAGAGCTTTGGCGCGTTTAGCATAGTTCCTCAGCGTCGCTCAATTTCGGGTTCGAACACCGGCGGCATCAAAGAGACCCAAGAGATGCTCGACTTTTGCGCCAAGCACGACATCGGTTCAACAATCGAGTTGGTCGATGCCTCAAACGAAGCCGATGTTGACACCGCGTGGGATCGCGTGGTTGCCAGCGATGTTCGCTATCGCTTCGTGATTGACGCTTCGACAATTTAGACAAACTAGGCCACACCTGGGCCATTAAAATCTAAGCCAACCGAACTCGGGTAGCCTTGGCACATGCCTAAAACTCGTAACCGCTGGATCGGTCTGGTCTTCATTTCGATGGCAATTTCACTTGTCATCATCGACGGAACCATCGTCAACACAATTTTCCCAGACATCATCAACGACCTCATGCTCACCTCATCTCAGGTGCAGTGGGTTCAAGAGAGCTATGTGCTGGTCTTTGCTTCACTGTTGCTGATCTGGGGCTCACTCGCCGACCGAATCGGTCGTCGCAAATTGTTGGTCATTGGTTTGGTGATCTTCACAGCCGCATCGGTTTGGGCCGGCCTTAGTGCCGATGCCACCTCGATGATTTTGGCG
>JBEGKM010000132.1:0-3582 GCA_041184065.1 Actinomycetota bacterium | reverse complement strand
CCATATTGGTTTGCCGGCGAGGTCGAAGACCTTCGAGGCCTAGCCCCGGCGCAAATCATCAACTGCGAATACGACACCCTGCGTGCTTCTGGTGAGCTCTATGGCAAGCAGCTGGCCGAGGCTGGCAACAAGGTCGAGGTGCTAACTCAAGATTCTGTGCCGCACGCACACATCAACCGCTACCCGGCTGACTGCAAGCAAATGGGCGAGACTCTCGACAACATGGTGCGCTTTATGCGCGAAACCTCAAAGGCCTAAATGTCAGTGGTCTAACCAAGAATATGTCTGAAAAGACAAAACCCCGGCCGTTTGATCTGTTCTGAAAAGAACTACAGGGACGGTTCCGGGGTGTTCAAAGTTAGGTTAACAGAGATGTCTGACATTAGTCAATTACCCTCTTGGCGATTTTATGAGCAGCACTTTGCAAGCGCCAGGATGTCTCATTACTTGGCCGAGTTTTCAGGTGATGAGGTGAGTGCAATCGCTCTCTATAACTGGAACGTTCAGGTCTCTTCCGCAATTTGGGAACTCTTGAGCTACGTCGAAATTGCCCTGAGGAACACAATTGACAGCCGTATGCGCGCAATTGATGATCGAGATGACTCCCACTGGCTTTTTGTCCTACCGTCTACCCCAAACAACAGTTATTTGAACAAAGAGATTCGCCAGGCGTCCGAAAGAGTATTGAAAAACGGCAAAACCCTTGAACCGGCCCAATTGATCTCCGAGCTACCTTTTGGTTTCTGGGTTTCACTAATTTCAAAGCGGCACAGAAACATTTGGCCAGATCTAGCTTCGGGATTCACCGGCATGAATTCCAGAGACCCTGGCGATCTACAGACACTTCTAGTCGGAGTTCGGGATCTGAGAAATCGAATTGGTCATCACCATCGAGTCTGGTCTCTTGATTTGGTCGCCAGACATTCAGAACTCATTCAACTCGCGACATTTATTTCTCCCGAGTTCGGCAGGTGGCTTTTTTCTCTCAGCCGCGTTCCAAAGTTCCTAAATCAGCGACCCTGCTGATTCTGGAATTACTTGTATTCGCCAACTAGGCGAACTGCGCCGCCGTCGACACCCTTGGCGCCCTGCACATAGGTTGACAGGTCGGCTGGTGCCGACTCGATCTCGCCCAGAGTCCAGGTGTTTACGCCCAACTTTGTGAGTGCTGCCGCAATTTCGTGAGCCTTGTCGGCTTCGACCACAACTGCCTGGCCAAGGCCAAGGTTCCAGGTGCCCTCAACCGATTCAAGCGAGAAGTCGCCCCAACCGGCAAGAACCTGAAATACCTCTTGAGGGGTCCAGGTGGCACGGTGAACATCGAGGGCAACGCCCTGTGGCAAAACACGAGCAATATTGGCCGCAATGCCGCCACCGGTGATGTGGCTCATGGCGTGAACGCCCGAGCCAAGTTCGCTTTCGAGCAACGAATTCAAAACTCCGGTGTAAAGCGCGGTTGGCTCAAGCAGCTTTTCGCCAAGCGAAATGCCGGCAAACTCGGGCACCTGATCGGTGTATTTGTAGCCCATGTCGCGCACAATTTTGCGAACCAGTGAATAGCCGTTTGAGTGCAAGCCAGATGACTGCATGCCAAGCACAACATCGCCAACCCGCACGTTCTGTGGGCCAAGCAACTTAGCTGCATCAACCACGCCAACCGCAGCACCCGCTACGTCATAGTCGTCGACTCCCAAAAGGCCAGGGTGCTCGGCGGTCTCGCCGCCAACCAAAGCAACGCCAACTGCCGAACATGCCTCGGCAATGCCTCGCACAATGTCGGCGATGCGCTCAGGCACAACCTTTCCGCAGGCAATGTAGTCGGTCATAAAAAGTGATTTTGCGCCAACCACAACAATGTCGTCGACAACCATGCCAACCAGGTCTTGACCAATGGTGTCGTGCTTGTCGATTGCCTGAGCAATAGCAACTTTGGTGCCAACGCCGTCGGTCGAGGTTGCCAAAAGCGGGCGGTCATAAGACTTTAGAAACGAAACATCCATCATGCCGGCAAAGCCGCCAAGGCCGCCCATCACAAGGTCGTTGTGGGTTGCGCCAACGGCACGCTTCATAAGTTCTACGGCTAGGTCGCCGGCTTCGGTGTCGACACCTGATTCTGCGTATGCGTTAGACATCTTGCGCTTTCTGTGCGGCTAAAAAAGTTAGTGGTTTTCAGCTGCGCGCACGGTGGCGTCGAGCTCTGAATCTGGGCCGGGGTTGCAAGCTGCCTCTTCGGGGCGCTCGAGCAAGTTCTTGCCTAGGCGCTCTGCGGTTGGCAGTTCGATTGGGTACTTGCCGGTGAAACAAGCGGTGCAAAGCTGCGATTCTTGCTGGCCGGTGGCGGCAATCATGCCGTCTTTGGTCAAATAACCGAGGGTGTCGGCACCGATTGATGCGCGCACGTCTTCAACGCCAAGGCCGGTCGCAATCAGCTCGGCTCGGGTGGCAAAGTCGATGCCATAAAAGCAAGGCCAGGTTATCGGTGGGCTCGAAATTCGCACGTGAATTTCGGCGGCGCCGGCCTCACGAAGCATTTGCACTAGTGCGCGCTGGGTGTTGCCACGAACGATTGAGTCGTCGATAACAATGATGCGCTTGCCGCGAATTACCTCTTTGAGAGGGTTCAACTTAAGGCGAATGCCGCGCTGGCGAATGGTCTGCGAGGGCTGAATAAAGGTGCGGCCAACATAAGCGTTTTTGACCAAACCGTGGCCAAAAGGAATGCCCGATTCTTGCGAGAAACCGATAGCGGCCGGGGTGCCCGACTCGGGGGTTGGAATAACCAGGTCGGCCTCGACCGGATATTCGCGAGCCAACTGGCGGCCCATTTCGACGCGGGCGTCGTAAACGTTTTTGCCGTTGATGGCGGTGTCTGGGCGAGCCAGGTAAACGTATTCGAACACGCAACCGGCACGCTTAGTTTCGGCAAAGCGGGTTGAGCGCAAACCGTTTTCATCAATGGCGATTAGCTCGCCTGGCTCGACTTCGCGAACCAGTGATGCACCGACAATGTCGAGGGCTGCGGTCTCAGACGCCACTACCCAACCGCGCTCCAGGCGACCAAGAACTAGTGGGCGAACACCCTGTGGGTCGCGGGCGGCATACAGAGTGGTTTCATCCATGAAAACCAAACAGAAAGCGCCTTTAACCTTTGGCAGCAATTCAAGTGCGGTTGCCTCAAGGGTGTGATCAAGGTCGCCGGCCATTAGCGCGGTTAGCACTGCGGTGTCGGTGGTGTTGCCGCCAGTAATTTCGTTGGTGCCCTGGTCGGGGTAACGCTGCTTGAGCAGCTCAAGAAGATCGGCGGTGTTGGTTAGGTTGCCGTTGTGTGCAAGGGCAACAGTGCCGGCCGAGGTGCGGCCAAGGGTTGGTTGCGCGTTGCGCCAGTGGCTGGCACCGGTGGTTGAATAGCGGTTGTGGCCCACCGCGATGTGGCCAACCAGGCTCTCGAGCGCCGACTCCGAAAAGACCTGCGAGACCAAACCCATGTCTTTGTAAACCAAAATCTTTTTGCCGTCAGAGGTGGCAATACCTGCAGATTCTTGACCGCGGTGCTGAAGCGAATAAAGACCAAAGAAGGTCAGC
>JBEGKM010000131.1:0-3605 GCA_041184065.1 Actinomycetota bacterium | reverse complement strand
TTGCCATTCAAAGCACCATCTCTAGGCTCAGCCAAGAGAGCGATAACCTTCACACCCAACTGCTTGGGCTGCAATCTTCGTGGACTGGCGCGGCCGCCAACAGCTTTCAAGAACTCACCGCTCGATGGAAAGCAACCGCTGCCACTGTCGATGCACAACTAGCCGAGGTTGGCAGAGCCTTGGGCACTGCAGCAACCCAATACGCCGAGATTGAACACGCCAACCAGCGACTATTCCTCTAGGTAAAAACACTTCGAAACAGTTCTGCCGCGTCTATTGAGGTGCTTGCTTAAAGCAGATGGGCGACCACCGAAGTGATCGCCCATCTGGTTTAGAACTGTTAGAAGTCCATGCCTCCGCCTGGAGCTGCAGGTGCAGCAGAAGCTGGCTCTGGCTTCTCGGCAACAACAGCCTCGGTGGTCAAGAACAAGCCAGCGATTGAGGCAGCGTTCTGCAAAGCAGAGCGAGTCACCTTCACTGGGTCATTGATGCCAGCCTGAAGCATGTCTACGTATTCGCCGGTCGCGGCATTTAGGCCCTGACCTGAAGGAAGCGATGCAACCTTCTCGGCAACTACGCCTGGCTCTAGGCCAGCGTTGATTGCGATTTGCTTGAGTGGAGCCGAGATTGCAACGCGAACGATGTTCGCGCCGGTTGCCTCGTCGCCAGTTAGGTTTAGCTTCTCGAAAGCGGTCTTGCCAGCCTGAAGCAGCGCAACGCCACCACCGGCAACGATGCCCTCTTCGACTGCAGCCTTCGCATTGCGAACTGCGTCTTCGATGCGGTGCTTGCGCTCCTTGAGCTCAACCTCGGTCGCTGCACCAGCCTTGATGACTGCTACACCACCGGCAAGCTTGGCTAGGCGTTCCTGAAGCTTCTCGCGGTCGTAGTCGCTGTCGGTGT
The DNA here is from genome assembly GCA_041184065.1 of Actinomycetota bacterium. Taxonomy (GTDB): domain Bacteria; phylum Actinomycetota; class Actinomycetes; order Actinomycetales; family Microbacteriaceae; genus Rhodoluna. The sequence continues at coordinate 2,702 of JBEGKM010000131.1, read as the reverse complement.
TCTCGATCTCGCGACGAATCTGCTCAACGCGACCAGCGATCATGTCGTTGTCGCCAGCGCCCTCAACGATGGTGGTCTCATCCTTGGTGATAACCACCTTGCGAGCACGACCAAGAAGGTCAAGGGTGACACCCTCAAGCTTTAGGCCAACCTCTTCAGAGATGACCTGGCCGCCGGTCAAGATTGCGATGTCTTGCAACATAGCCTTGCGACGGTCACCAAAGCCAGGAGCCTTGACGGCGACTGACTTGAAGATGCCGCGGATCTTGTTGACGATCAAGGTAGCAAGAGCTTCACCATCGATGTCTTCGGCGATGATCAAAAGTGGCTTGTTGGCCTGGATCACCTTGTCGACGATCGGAAGCAGATCCTTGATGTTTGAGATCTTTGAGTTTGCGATTAGAACGTAAGCGTCTTCTAGAACTGCCTCTTGGCGCTCAGGGTCGGTGACCATGTATGCCGAGATGTAGCCCTTGTCGAAGCGCATGCCTTCGGTTAGCTGCAGCTCAATGCCGAAGGTGTTTGACTCTTCAACGGTTACTACGCCCTCGCGGCCAACCTTGTCGATTGCCTCGGCGATTAGGTCACCGATCTGGGTGTCGCCTGCAGAGATAGAGGCGGTTGCAGCGATTTGCTCTTTGGTCTCGACTGGCTTTGCGTTGTTGATGAGCTCTGCGATGACAGCCTGAACTGCCTTCTCGATGCCCTTCTTTAGGCTGATTGGGTCTGCTCCAGCAGCAACGTTGCGAAGGCCTTCACGAACCAGGGCCTGAGCCAACACGGTTGCGGTGGTGGTGCCGTCGCCAGCAACGTCGTCGGTCCTCTTTGCTACTTCTTTAACCAGCTCGGCGCCAATGCGCTCGAATGGGTCGTCTAGCTCGATCTCTTTTGCGATAGAAACACCATCGTTGGTGATGGTTGGGGCGCCCCACTTCTTTTCGAGAACGACGTTACGACCGCGTGGGCCGAGGGTTACCTTTACGGTGTCAGCGAGGATGTTAAGACCGCGCTCTAGGCCGCGACGGGCTTCCTCATTGAAGTGAATGATTTTTGCCATTTTGGTTTCAATCTCCTGTAAGTATTTAGCACTCGGTGGGTTTGAGTGCTAACACTATTTTGGCACTCTCACCATGAGAGTGCAAGCGCGGCACAAACAGAAAAATGCCCTCCCCCGAAGGGAAGGGCATTTTCGAAATCTAGGCGGTCGCTTAGATTACGTGTACGTTGTCTGCCTGAGGACCCTTGTCGCCGTTCTTTACTTCGAACTCAACGCGCTGGTTTTCCTTAAGCTCCTTGTAGCCATCTGACTGGATTGCTGAGAAGTGAACGAAAACGTCCGCTCCGCCATCCTGAGTGATGAAGCCGAAACCCTTTTCAGCGTTAAACCACTTGACGGTACCTTGTGCCATTGCTTTACTCCTGTTGCTATATGAACAACCGTGACCATATGCCCGGTTGAGTCGCATAGAAAAAGAGCTGTTGCTACGGATACTGCTACGACCAATCTCAAGCGTAGCCGTATTGGTAGGCAGAAGATAGGGGCGCAACCACTTATCTTTCAGTGGTTATCAAAGGGTTATAAGCCGCTAGCTTCAGTTCAAAACGAAATCTTCACCCAAAACCAGCGTTATTGGGCCTGCATATTTTGTCGAAACGACGATGGGATAGTCGCCAACAGCTTTGGCCAAATCTGACGCCTCGGCCTTGAAGGCTTCATCGGTGATGAATATTGTGGTGGCCTTGACCTTGATCAGGTTGTCGTTTGAGTCGACCAAATTGATGGCGGTCAAAACATTGAAACCAGCGGTTTTCAGCGCCTCGCCAACCTTTGCCCCGAGGTCACCAACTTTGCCATCCAGCACATTCACACCCGGGTCAGTGATCGCGGGCGCCTGCGAGGCAGTTCCGAAACTGATGTCGCCGGTATACATGGTTGCGTTGTCAACGATCTTGAGAACGCCGTAACCTGCGCCGGCTACAACAGCTGCGGCAACGAAGATTCGAACCCACTCAACAAGTCTGTGCTTGGCTGTGCGACGCTCACGATGACGGCCGCCGTGAGGCTCGACCGCATCAAATTCGTCAACCGGGAACTTTTGCGCCATGAATCCTGCTTAATAAAATCGAAGGCCCTATTGGGCATGCTTAATATTAGGCAACGAAAGGCACGATGTGGACTATCCAGTAAAGAAGACCGAAGAACAATGGCAGGCCGAACTTACTGAGTTCGAGTATCACGTGCTGCGCCAGGCTGGTACCGAGCGGGCATATACCGGCGAGCTTCTCGAAGAACACCGACTTGGCACATTTTCTTGCCGAGGCTGCGGTGCCGAACTTTTCAAAAGCCAAACAAAATTTGAATCTCACTGCGGCTGGCCAAGTTTCTATGAGCCAAAGGCCGGCGATGCCGTCGAACTGATCGAAGACCGAAGCCATGGCATGTTGCGAACCGAGGTTCGCTGTGCTGCCTGCGGCTGCCACCTTGGCCACGTTTTCGAAGATGCCCCGCAAACCCCAACCGGCGATCGCTACTGCATCAACTCGGTCAGCATCACCTTCACCGAGGGCTAAAGGCATAGGCTGAGCTCATGACTGAAAACAACGACGAATTGAAAGCTTGGGCCGAAAAGAAGTGGGGCAACAAAAGGGCCACCACGGGCGGCGGAATCTATTTTCTAGGTTTTATTGGCGCGGCAATTTAC
>JBEGKM010000130.1:0-3631 GCA_041184065.1 Actinomycetota bacterium | reverse complement strand
CAAATTGTTGACTATGCCTTGGGGCGCCTGCGCAACAAACTGGCCTATGCCCGAATAGCGCACAGCTTTTTGGCCGAAACCTTCACTCTCGCCCAACTGCGCGAGGTTTATGAAGCGGTTCTTGGCCGCGAACTAGACCCGGGCAACTTTAGGCGCATGGTCGAGGGCGATGGAATCGTTGAACCAACCGGCGAGCGCCTTGCTGGCACGCGCCACCGCCCGCCACAGCTTTATCGAGCAACCAACACCGCAACAGGAGAAACCAAATGACCACAGCATCGGTGAACGAACGCATTCAGCTGATCGTCAAAGGCAAGTCGAACGAATCGACCTGCAGCCCATCGCTTGCCGATGGCCCGTGGGAGTTTGACGGCGGACCGGTTGCCTATGGCCCGGGAGCTTCGAGCAGCGACCTGATTCCGACCGGATCGCCTCGTCAGGGCGCTCTTCCAGCGGAATACAAGACCGCTACCGAAGCCGAGCTGCACGCACGCATCATCGCGGCGAAACAGACCCTTGGTGACAAAGTCGTGATTCTTGGTCACTTTTATCAGCGCGAAGAGATTGTGATTCACGCGGATTACCTGGGCGACTCTTTTCAACTAGCTAATGCAGCCAAAGCACACACCGATGCCGAGGCCATTGTGTTCTGCGGTGTGCACTTTATGGCCGAGACTGCCGATATCCTCTCAGAACCAAATCAAGCCGTGATTCTTCCTAACCTGGCCGCGGGCTGCTCGATGGCCGACATGGCTGACATCGATTCGGTTACCGAATGCTGGGAACAACTCGAAGAACTTTATGGCACCGAGCCAGATGAGCAGGGTCGAGTTCCAGTGATTCCAGTTACCTACATGAATTCATCGGCTGCGCTAAAGGCATTCTGCGGCGAGCACGGTGGCATTGTTTGCACCTCGTCAAACGCTGCGATCGTTTTGAAGTGGGCCTTCGAGCGCGGGCAGCGAGTGTTGTTTTTTCCTGATCAGCACCTTGGTCGCAACACCGCCAAAGCGATGGGCATCAGCACCGATTTGATGCCGCTCTGGCATGGCCGCAAGCCACTTGGCGGCAACACTGGCGAAACGCTTATCGACGCAAAGGTTGTGCTTTGGAACGGCTTCTGCTCGGTTCACAAGCGCTTCAATGTTGCTCAGATCGAAAAGGCTCGCGCCGATTTCCCTGGGGTTCGCGTGATCGTTCACCCAGAGTGCCCAATGGAGGTTGTTGATGCTGCCGATGAGGCCGGTTCGACCGACTACATTCGCAAAGCAGTTGCCGCAGCTACCGAACCTACGACCTTTGCCATTGGCACCGAGATCAACATGGTGCAGCGCCTTGCGGCCGAGTATGCGCAGCACAACATCTTTTGCCTCGACCCGGTCGTTTGCCCATGTTCGACCATGTATCGAATTCACCCGGGATACCTAGCTTGGGTGCTTGAGCGTCTGGTTGCCGGTGAAGTCGTGAACCAGATTTCGGTTGATGCCGCCGTGACCGCCAACGCGAAAATCGCTCTCGAGCGCATGTTGGCAGCAAAGCCACTCTAGAAAGCAGTCATGAAAAAACTTGTTGTTATCGGCAGTGGCATCGCCGGTTTGATCGCCGCAGTTGAGGCTAGCCGCACCCATCAGGTGACTCTGGTGACTAAGGCAAACCTTGCCGAAAGCAACACCCACTACGCCCAGGGTGGCATCGCCGCGGTGACCTCAACCGACGACTCGATTGCCGAGCACGTTGCCGACACCTTGGCAGCCGGTGCCGACTATTGCTATCAACCAGCCGTGGATGTGCTCTGCGCCCAAGGCCCCAACCGCATCAACGACTTGGTGAACTTTGGCGTGGAGTTTGACCGCAAGGGTGCCGATTTTGCCCTGGGGCTCGAAGCCGCGCACTCTCACGCCCGCATTTTGCATGCTGGTGGCGACACCACCGGCGCCGACATCAGCAATGCTCTGGTTGACGCAGTTCGAACCACCGCCACCCAGATTTTTGAACACACCTTTGTGGTCGATTTTGAGGTTGAAAACGGGGCGGTGCGCGGAGTTCACTTGCTCGATGCATCTGGCCGCCACTTTGTTGAGGCCGACTCGGTGATTCTGGCTAGCGGCGGAGCCGGGCAGCTGTATCGCCACACCACAAACCCGTCGGTGACCACCGGCGATGGTGTTGCAGCAGCCTTTAGAGCAGGCGCAGAACTTGCCGACGTTGAGTTTTATCAATTTCACCCAACTGCTCTTGCTGTGCCGGGAAGCTTTTTGATATCTGAGGCAGTTCGTGGCGATGGCGCGGTGCTTATCAACAACCGCGGCGAGCGCTTTATGCAAAAACTTCACCCGGCAGCAGAACTCGCGCCTCGCGATGTTGTTGCCCGAGCGATTCAGGCCGAGATGCGAGCCCAGGGTGGCCAACCGGTCTTGCTCGATGCAACCGGTCTAGGCAGCGAGTTCTTGACCAAGCGCTTTCCAAGCATCAGCAAGACCACCCGCTCATATGGTCTCGACTGGGGTAAAAACCCGATCCCGGTTACCCCGGCTGCTCACTATTGGATGGGCGGTGTTGCAACCGACACCTGGGGGCGCACCAGCATCCGTGGGTTATTTGCCGTTGGCGAGGTTGCCTGCACTGGCGCACATGGAGCGAACCGATTGGCCTCGAACTCGTTGCTCGAGTCGATCGTGTTTTCGCGACGAGCTGTTGAGGTGCTCGGGCAAGATTGGCCGGCCGCGGCGGCGAGCGTGCGCTGGAAAGAGCAGGGGCTGCTGGCCGAGATTGAACTCGAAGCTGAGGCAGACCGAACAGAGGCTGCCGGCACCTTGAACGTGGTCGACCGAGTTGAATTGCAAACCCTGATGTGGGACAACGTGGGCCTTGCCCGCACAGAATCAGAACTGCTTGCCACCCGTGCCGCACTAGCCAAGTGGCGCTCGGCCGACGAAGCAAACCGCCTATTCACCGACTGGGAAGATGCAAACCTGCTGCTGCTCTCGCGAGCGGTTACCGAGGCTGCGCTCGCCCGTGAGGAATCTCGTGGCGGCCACTATCGACTCGACTTTCCAGAAACCAACCCATCGATGGCCCGCCCAATCACGATCGTTCGAAAGGCTCGCTGATGCTGAACGAAAAGCTAATCACCGATGTTGTTGGTGCTGCACTTCGCGAAGATGCACCTAACGGCGATGTGACTTCGCAGCACCTTATTCCGGCCAGCTCAATCGCCACCGCGGTGCTTGCCGCGCGCGAGCCAGGTGTGTTTAGTGGCACTGCGGTTTTTGTTGCTGCCTTCAAGCTCACCGACCCCGGCGTGCAGGTCGAAATGCACATCAACGATGGCGACCACTTCGTGAATGGCCAAAAGCTGGCGACAATCAAAGGGCCAGCTCGCGCGGTTCTCACCGCCGAACGAATTGGCCTCAATTTCACTCAGCGCATGTGTGGCATTGCCACCCTAACGGCCCAGTATGTTGCCAAGGTTCAGGGCACCGGTGCGAGAATCCTTGACACCCGCAAGACCACGCCAAACCTGCGCGCCTTTGAGCGACAGGCGGTGCTAGATGGCGGCGGTCGCAACCACCGATTTAGCCTTAGCGACATGGTGATGGCCAAAGATAACCACCTAGCCGTATTGACCGCG
>JBEGKM010000129.1:0-3633 GCA_041184065.1 Actinomycetota bacterium | reverse complement strand
CGTCAAGAAGCTATGGCCCAGACGATTAGCGCCGAAAACGGAAAAAGTCTCGTTGAAGCTCGAGGCGAAGCAAGTCGTTCGGGAGAGATCATTCGCTTGGCTGCCTATGAAGGTTCGCAACTTTACGGCGAAACCCTTCCTCTTGATGCAAATAAGGGAACAGGTTTCGACAAAATTGGCTTCACGATAAAACAACCGGTTGGGGTGGTAGTTGCGATTACGCCATTCAACTACCCAGCGTTGCTGGTGTTGCATAAACTCGCACCGGCTTTAGCCGCCGGAAACGCCGTTGTCTTGAAACCTGCTCGAGCGACTCCACTAACTGCCATTGCACTAGCTCAATGCTTCATTGACGCTGGCCTACCCTCGGGTGTGCTCTCAGTTTTGACTGGCCCCGGAGGAATTCTGGGGGATGCTTTGGTTAGCGATAACCGAGTGAGAAAAGTTTCATTTACCGGCTCAACTCGAACGGGAGAACACATCTCGAGAACGGCCGGCGTGAAGAAACTTTCACTCGAACTTGGTGCCTCTGGGCCGGTTGTTGTTTTAAAGGATGCAGACATAGAGTACGCGGCAAATGCCATTGCATTAGGCGGATATATCAACGCCGGACAAGTGTGCATTTCGGCACAGCGTGTGATTGTTGAAGAGTCGATCATGGCTGATTTCTTAGCTGCATTGCAACCAAAGGTTGAGGCGATCAAAACCGGTGACCCGCTTGCAGCTGACACCAAGGTAGGAACCCTTATTTCAAAAGCCGAAGCCGATCGTGTTGCCAGCGCAATAAAGCAAGCGGTATCCGACGGAGCGCATTTGCTTACAGGTGGCGAACAAGACGGAACCGTAATTCAACCGGCCATTGTCACCAACGTTGATCCTTATTCAGCGTTCGCTCAAGACGAGCTGTTTGGGCCAGCTGTAGCAGTTAGCTCAGCTAAGGACATCAACCACGCTATTGAACTTGCAAACAGCACTGTCTATGGCCTTGGCGCTGGTGTGTTTACGCACAACATGAATTCGGCCATCCATGCAATGCGAGAAATTGAATCGGGCGTTGTTCACATCAACTGGACTCAGCTATGGAGAGCAGATCTGATGCCATACGGCGGCCTCAAATCGAGCGGAATTGGAAAAGAAGGCCTTCGATCGGCAATTGCCGAAATGACAGAAGTAAAAACTGTAATCATGCACGGTCAAGCGTGGAACTAGAAAGCGAGTAGGTAGAGATGGTTGTTCCAAACTATGGTGAAACGATTCGCCTAACAGTAGCTCAAGCAGTTGTTAAGTACATTGCTGCTCAGTATTCCGTGAGCGACGGCGTTCGCAAGCGCTTCATTCCTGCAGCAATGGGTATCTTCGGTCACGGAAACGTAGCTGGTCTGGGGCAAGCACTCGATCAACTCAGCGACGAGTTGCCTTTTGTGCAAGGTCGAAATGAGCAATCGCTAGCCCACGCAGCAATCGCCTTCGCCAAATACAACAGACGCACACAGGCAATCGCTGTCACTGCTTCAATCGGGCCTGGCGCACTTAATCTGATTACTGCCGCAGGTGTTGCCACCGTTAACCGAGTGCCAGTCTTGCTGCTTCCGGGTGACACCTACGCCACTCGTCGCCAAGGGCCAGTCTTACAACAATTAGAGAATCCGACTGCGCCAGACTTAACAGTGAACGATGCCTTCCGACCGGTGTCACGATTCTTTGATCGAATCAACCGTCCAGAACAATTGCTTTATTCACTGCCAAAGGCTTTCCGAGTTCTGGCTAATCCGGTTGAAACAGGTGCAGTAGTGATATCACTACCGCAAGATGTTCAATCCCACGCTTTTGATTTTCCGAAGAGCTTTTTTGAGCCACATGACTGGAAAATTCGTAGACCAGAGCCTAGTCAAGATGAAGTGAATGATGTTGCAGCCCTAATTCGCCACGCTAAGAATCCCCTCATAATTGCCGGTGGTGGCGTGATTTACTCCCACGCAACAGCCGAACTTGAGGCCCTCGCAGACGCAACGGGAATTCCGGTAGCAGAAACTTTTGGAGGCAAAGGAGCCATCCAAAAGAAGGCCGACTGGGGAGTTTGGGGAATCGGGCTCGAGGGATCGCCAGAAACAAATAAATTAGCGGCGAAAGCTGACCTAATTCTTCATGTAGGCACCAGGTTGACTGACTTTGCAACCGCATCTCAATCAATTTTCCAGAACCCGAACGTGCAATTTGCATCGATTAACGTCTCCGAATTTGATGGCATTAAGCAAGGTGCAACCACAATCGTCGCTGACGCGAAACTTGCACTGGTAGCTCTTAAAAATGCTGTTTCTGGCTACCAGGTGCCAGACGAGTGGACCCGTGAGATCGTTGAACGAAATCGAATCTGGTCGCAGGCTCGAGACGCCGCACTTGACGTCAACTATGTTTTCAACAAAGCAACCCTTGACCCAAATCTGTCAGAAGATACTGACGCGGTTATGACGCAGGGTCAGTTGCTTGGCGTCTTGCAGAATCACAGCCGAAGTGGCGATGTCATAATCGCCGGAGCGGGAGGCCCTCCAGGCGACGTTCAAAAGGTTTGGGATGCAACCGACGGGCGATTTGCGCATCTTGAATTCGGCTTTTCTTGCATGGGCTATGAATTGCCTGCTGCTATCGGTGTTCGCTTGGCTAACCCAAACCCAGCAAACCGAATCACAACCTTCATCGGCGACGGAACCTGGACCATGGCTCCGACTGAATTGGTTACAGCAGCTCAGGAGCACTTGCCACTGACCATCGTGGTTTCAGAAAATCACGGTTATCAGGTCATTCGGCGACTGCAAATGTGGCGAGTAGGAAACAGTTTCGGCAACGAATTCCGTTATCGCCAAGACGGACCAATCGTCTCAGAGTCGTCAACTGCATCAGGCAGAGCTCCTCGCCTCGAAGGTGACTATTTGGCTCTCGACATCGTCAAAATGGCCGAAGGCATGGGTGCAAAAGCATTCCGACCAATGACGACTTCTGAATTTGCAAAGGTGCTTGATGACACTCGCGATGAGAAGGGTCCGGTAGTGATCGTTGTGCCAACCATCCCACACGCAAATCTGCCAGCATCAGAAGTCTGGTGGGATGTGGCTCCAGCGGAGGTTCACGAAGATTCGCCATGGATTCAGGCAACCGCTGATGACTACAACGCTGGCCTCGCAAAACAAAGATTCCACTACTAATGACCAGCCCGCTTAGCAGAGGAAATTTTCTCACCCAACTTAAAGAGGGTCGACTCACTGTCGGCACTTTTCTAGGGTTGGCCTCACCACTTGCCGCAGAGGTGGCCGCCGTTAATGGTGTGGACTGGGTATTGCTCGACCTCGAACACGGGGCGGGAGGTGAAGAGCAAGTTTCACCTACAGTCGTTGCATCAGGTGGATACGGTGTACCGACTCTAGTTCGGGTTGAATCCCCAGATCGCTTGCGGATTGGCCGCGTACTGGATGCGGGTGCTGCTGGCGTGATGGTGCCTCGCGTTGAATCAGTTTCTGAAGTTGAAGCGGTAGTGCGTCACATGAGTTACCCTCCGGTGGGGAATCGCGGTGTTGCAACCTACAACCGGGCCGTCGCCTGGGGTAAAGACTTAGAAGCGCTTCAACCACAAAGTTTGGC
>JBEGKM010000128.1:0-3668 GCA_041184065.1 Actinomycetota bacterium | reverse complement strand
AACCAACTATGTATGGAGCCTCGCGGTTGTAGCGACCCTAAACAATGGTGGCTACATCGATGAAGTTGACCGTGCCTGCCGCCCGGTTCTCGACGCCGCAAAAAATGGCGACGACGCCGGCACCGAGCTGCTTTATGCCTCTTGGAAGAAGGTCGCTGACCGCCTGATTGATCTTGCCGAGAAAGATGTTGCCAAGGGTCGCATGATTGGCGCCGGCGAAAAGTATTACCGCGCAAGCCTCTACACCTCTCAGGCCGAGCGTCTGCAGTCACCTCAGTGGGAAGGTCGCGCAGCCGAGTACCAGAAGTCGATTGACTTGCTGCTAAAGCACGTCGAAATTGCCGGCGTTCCATTCGAGCGCGTCGAAATTCCTTACGAGGGCTCATCGCTACCTGGCTACCTTTACACCGCGCCAAGCAAGGATGGCCAGCCAACCCCGATCATGATTCAGTGGAACGGTTTCGACTCGACCAAAGAAATGATGTACTACTCGGGTTACCCACAGATGCTTGCCGAGCGCGGCATTTCAACCCTGATGGTTGACACCCCGGGTTCTGGTGAAGCTCTGCGCATGCGCGGGCTAACCGCTCGCCACGACACCGAGGCTTGGGCAGCTGCCTGCATCGACTGGATCGAAACCCGACCAGAGCTAGATGCCAACCTGGTTGGCATCACCGGCTGGTCACTGGGTGGCTACTATGGCCCACGCGCAACCGCATTCGAAAAGCGCATCAAGCTTTGCATCGTTTGGGGCGCCAACCACAACTGGGCCGAAGTGCAAGAAGGTCGCCGCAACCGCGAGGGCGAGAACCCGGTTCCGCACTACTGGAACCACGCATTCTGGGTTTGGAACGCTACCGACATCGATGACTTTATGGAGAAGACCAAGGGCATGCACCTGAACGGTGTTGCCGAACTGATCGACCAGCCAATCTTGATCACCCACGGCGCCAACGACCGCCAGATCAACGTCAAGTATGCACACCAGACATACGACGCAATCACCAAGAGCCCTAAGAAAGACATGCACATCTTTGATGAGCCTGAGGGCGGCACCGAGCACATCAGCATCGACAACCTAACCTTTGTTGCCGGCTACAACGCCGACTGGGCTCAAGAAACTTTTGCCGAGCTAAAGGCCGGCAAGATTTAATGAAGAAGTTTCCCGAGGGCTTTATTTGGGGTGCGGCAACCGCCGGCCACCAGGTTGAGGGCGACAACCTAAACAGCGACACCTGGTTTGCCGAGCACACCACCCCGACTCTTTTTAAAGAGCCGTCTGGCAAGGCGTGCAACAGCTATGTTCTTTGGCGCGAAGACGTTGACCTGGCCAAAAGCCTGAACTTCAATTCGTATCGGTTCTCGCTCGAATGGGCTCGCATTCAGCCCGCCGAGGGCGAATTCGATGAGAAAGAGCTGGCTCACTACGAGGCAATCATCGACTATTGCCTTGAGCTTGGTCTTGAGCCCATCGTGACTCTAAATCACTTCACCAGCCCACACTGGTTTGCCAAACTGGGGTCTTGGATCAACCCGGTTTCGGCAGAGTTGTTTGCCACCTATGTAACCAAAGTGATGCAACGCTATGGCAGCAAACTAAAGCATGTGGTGACTCTAAACGAGCCAAACCTGCCACCGCTTTTGACCTGGGTTCACATGCCAGATTTCGTTTATGAGCTAACGGCAGCGAACCTGAAGGCCGCTTCTGAAAAAGCGGGTGTCGACAACTATCGACTCTCAAACGTGGTTCGCAAAGACGAATTCGACGCCATGGGCGATGGCCTTGAAGCGGCTCACATTGCGGCCCGCAAGGCAATTCGGGCTGCGGCCTCAAACGTTAAGTTGGGTTTGAGCATTGCAATTGTTGACGACCGAGTGGTTGGCAACGATGCCTCACTGCGCGACCGCAAGCGCGAAGAGGTCTATGGCCGCTGGTTGCGTTTAGCCAAAGATGATGACTTCATTGGCGTGCAAAATTACGAGTCGGTTTACTACGACGGTGAACACGCCATCGAACCCGGCCCAGATGTGCCTCGCAACGGCATGGGTTCGGCAATCGACCCAACCGCTCTTGAGGGCGCGGTGCGCTATGCCTACGAGCAAACCGGCATACCGGTTTTTGTGACCGAGAACGGGTTGTCAACCACCGACGACACCCAGCGCGCAGCCTTCATTGCACCCGCACTCGAAGGGCTACACAATGCCATCGAAGACGGTGTCGAAGTCATTGGCTACAGCCACTGGTCGCTGCTTGACAACTTTGAGTGGATCTTTGGCTATGGCCCCAAGTTTGGCTTGTTTGACGTGAACTTTGAGACCTTCGAGCGCACCGCAAAACCGAGCGCCGGGGTGCTTGCGCAGATCGCTAAAAACAACGCCGTTTAGTCGCTGAACCCTAGACCTTACCGCCGGGCGGGCATACTTGGTAAAACAAACAAAAAGGATCGCAGATGAAAAAACTCAATTGGGCAATGGTTGGCACCGGTCTGATGGCCGAATTGATTCTGCGTGACTTTGCACTGGCCGATGGCACGAACCTGTATGCCTTGGTTTCGCGCGAGCCGGCCAAAGCCGAGGCACGCCTTGCCGAGTTTGGCATCACCGGCGCCAAGGGTTTGACCTTTGAGCAGGCCATTGCCGACCCTGAGGTCGATGTGATTTATGTTGCTTCGCCGCACTCAGAGCACCTCTGGCAGGCCAAGGCCGCTCTAAACGCAGGCAAGCACGTGTTGGTTGAAAAGGCGTTCACCATGAATGCTGCCGAGGCAATCGAGCTAGACGAACTTGCCAAGAGCAAGGGTTTGTTCTTGATGGAAGCCATGTGGACCAAGTTTTTGCCGCTGCACAACGCGGTTAAGAAAATGATCAAAGATGGCGAACTTGGCAAACTAGTTATGGTTCAGGCCGAGTTTGCCATGAACGCGCCTTTCGATGACAACCACCGTTTGTTCAACTTTGAACTCGGCGGCGGCACCACCCTTGACCAAGGTGTCTACACCACCACCGTGAACCGCTTTTTTGCAGATTCGCCGATTGCATCGCAGACCACGATTGGTCACCGCTTTGACAATGGCGCGGATGCCTTTGCCGACACCACCTTCATCTTTGAAAATGGCGTGATTGGCCACGGAATTTCGGCACTTGACGCCAACGTTGGTTTTGGTTGCCGCGTAATTGGCGACAAGGCTTCGGTCGAGCTGATTGGCTCGTTCTGGAACGCCCGCGAACTTGACCGGGTGATCTATTCGGGTCAGGCGCTGCCAACCCGCGAACGCGTTGCCTATGAAACTAAGGGTGCCGGCTATGCTCACATGCTCGGTGCGGTGAGCACCGCAATCTTGGCTGGCAAGACCGAATGCGAAGAGCACCCGGTTAGCTGGACTATCGAGAACATGAAGGTTCTCGACAGGATTCGCGCAGCTTTTTAGGCGCCGGGCAAAACCGCCGACCAACCGCCGTCAACCATCAGGTTTGCGCCGGTAACATAAGACGCCTCGCTGCTGGCCAAAAACACCGCGCAATTAATCAACTCGTCGGCCGTGCCGATGCGCTTGAGCGGAATGTGTTTGGCAATGTCGATCATTGCGCTGCCTTCGGCAAGCAAATCAGACTCGGTTGCTGGCGTGCGAACCATGCCAGGGCTAACGCAATTAACCCGGATGCCGAAC
>JBEGKM010000127.1:0-3674 GCA_041184065.1 Actinomycetota bacterium | reverse complement strand
CTTTCAAGGTCAATCTGACCAAAGTTATTTGGTTCAAAATTAATCAATGGGTTGGTCACTCCAGCTGCCAGAATTTCTTCTCGCCACGCGCGCCAATCGATGCGCTCGTTCGGCATCTGCTGACCTTCGTTTTCAACCATGTTTAGAGCCTAACTTTCGCCGGGCTGGTTGTGGTTTTGCCTCGCCCTACGAACCCTCCTCGGGCTCACTAAACTTGAAGGTTCAAGCCCTCGTAGCTCAGTGGATAGAGCAGTGGTTTCCTAAACCATGTGCGGAAGTTCGATTCTTCTCGGGGGCACCAAATTCCGCTAGCCCTCTAAGCTGCTTGAGCCATTCCCAGGTATGGGTCCCACGCCGGTTCAACTCGCTCGGCTCCCCTGAGACTCCACACGGTGCCGGTTGGCATTCTCGGCGTGACTCGAAGCTCCCAACCAATTTCGTGAAGGGTTTTGTCACCCTTTTTGTTGTTGCACTTGAAGCAACAGGCAACAAGGTTCTCCCAGGTGTCTTTGCCGCCGCGCGATCTTGGCTGCACGTGATCGATGGTGTTTGCCGGGTTCGTGCAATAGGCACAGCGATTTCCATCTCGGCGCAGCACTCCTCGACGCGAGACCGGAACCATGCGGCTACCTGGAATGCGCACATAGCGGGCCAGCAAAATTACGGTGGGTAATTCAAAATCACGATTGGCGGTGTGGATTAGTTTTTCACCCGAACCGGCCAGGACTGTGGCTTTTTGATTTAGCACGAGCACCAGGGCTCGCTTGAACGAAACCACAGCCAGTGGTTCGTATCCGGCGTTCAACACCAGTGTGTGCATTCGTCTTCCTTTCAAAACCCCAAATGGCTTTTGGGGTTTCGGCATAGGTACGGCCTGTTGTCAGGCTATGACCGAAAAGCAAAAACGCCCCGCAGCAACGGGGCGTGTTTTGGTGAAGATTTGATTAAGAACTAGTTGGTCTTCAGGCGCACAAAGTGAATGTTGCTCGTGAAAATCGGCGCCAATTTGACCGTATCGCCAGGGCGAGGTGAGTGGTAGAAATTGCCATTGCCCGCATAAATTCCGTCGTGACTCAAGTCGTCAAAGACAACCAGGTCACCTGGCATCGCGTCTTCGGCCTTGATGAAAATACCCATGCGGTTCTGACCGTGCACGCTGTGCGGAAGAGCCACACCGAATTGGGCAAAGACATAGGCCACGTATCCCGAGCAATCAAAGCCCCCCGGTGTCGAACCACCGAAGACATAAGGCGTGCCAACATATTTTGCCGCAACCTTCAAAATGGTGGCACCATCGAGCTTGCTGTATGGCGGGTTGGCCAAATATTCCTCGGCGGTTGGGCCCGAGAAAGTTCGGTATCGGTTCAAAGTTTCTTGACGAGCGATTTCATCGGCATCAGCGTTCTTGTAATCGCCACGCGAGAACTTCACGGTGTTTACAGCGGCAACGGTCAGGTTTTGAGTGTCGCTAGCCGCTGCCAGGGCCTGAGCATCGGTGGTGGTAAATCTCGACATGGCTGCGATGTCGGGGTTGTAGGCGTAGGCCGGCAACGCAAAGGTGGCAAGCATGCCCGAGGCAACCGACATGGTGATGGTGTTGCGCACACCGCGGCGGGCATATAAAGGAACCCGGCGGGTAGCACGCACCAAGAAGTTCGATTTATTTGGATCGGTCAGGTCGATTGGCTGTGCTGCCGCAATCTCACGGTCTAGTTTCGCCTGTTTCTTTTCGGCACGGCGAGCAGCGCGCGATAGGCGGGCTTTTTCAGCCTCGCGAATCGAACGTCGTGACCGCAATTCGAAAGAGTCAAGCACATTGATCTCTACGTTTGCGCGGTGTCTGCCTGTGCCTTTGGTGGCCAAAACTAAACCTCTTGCTCGCCAGGGTTGGTGGTTTGCATCACCCCAAGTTTACCCGAGGTTTGCTGATAAGTCTCTGTTAAGCCTCTACAAAGAGGTGCATCGCCAGGTCTGGCTCGAGACGCATGCCTTCGGGGCTGCCATGCTTCGAAATAACAACCGAGGCCCCCTCGAAATCAACCTTCACTTTCGCGCCGGGCAAAATTCCAAGGTCCTTCAGCTGACCAAGAAGCTCTACATCGAGCTGCATTGGCTCGCCAATGCGACGCAGAATAAACTCGCTCTGGCTTGCGATTGCTTTTGGCAAGTCCACAATGCTCACCACGCCGTCTTTAAAGGTTGGGTTGGTTTTGTAGCCAAGCTCCTCAAGCCCTGGAATCGGGTTTCCGTAAGGAGAAAAATCTGGAGATTCAATCAGCTCGAGGATCTTCTTTTCAACATGTTCGCTGATCACGTGTTCCCAGCGGCATGCTTCCTCGTGCACGAGCTCCCATTCAAGACCAATCACATCGGCAAGCAACCGCTCTGCCAATCTGTGCTTGCGCATAACCGAAACCGCCTCGTGGCGACCCTGATTGGTCAACTCCAGATGGCGTTCTCCGGTTACGATTACCAAACCATCGCGCTCCATTCGAGCAACGGTCTGAGAAACGGTCGGCCCGGATTGGTCGAGCCTCTCGGCAATGCGAGCGCGCATCGGCACTTGGCCCTCTTCTTCGAGTTCCAAGATGGTCCGAAGATACATCTCTGTTGTGTCGATTAGATCGGTCATTAGCACCTCCGCTGATCCTGAATAAAGATTACCCGACAAGCAAACTGGCTCTGATTCGGCTGGCTAAACTTGAAGCATGCCTGAAATCATCATTCCTGAACAGTTTTTGCCTGCTGACGGTCGCTTTGGATGCGGTCCATCACGAGTTCGACCAGCGCAAATCAGTGCGTTCGCAACCGAGGGCGCAAAGCTCATGGGAACTTCGCACCGTCAGGCGCCAGTGAAAAACCTGGTCAAGCGCGTGCAAGAGGGTTTGATGGATTTGTTCCACAACCCTGCGGGCTATGAAATCGTCATCGGCAACGGCGGCTCGACCGCGTTTTGGGATGCAGCGGCATTCTCGATGGTTGAAAAGAAGGCCCAAAACCTAGTTCACGGCGAATTTGGCGCTAAGTTTGCCAGCGCCCTCACCAACCCTTGGCTAGAGAAGCCGACCGTGATTAACGGAACCCCTGGTTCACGACTCGAGCTTCAGGCCGAAGCCGGCGTCGACTCATATGCCTACGCCCAGAACGAAACTTCGACCGGCGTAGTCACACCCGTCAAGCGTGTGGCCGGCGCAGATTCAAACGCAATCTTCTTTACCGATGCCACGTCGGCCGCAGGCGGCATCGATTTCGATCCTCTTGAAACCGACGTTTACTATTTCGCCCCTCAGAAGAACTTCGCCTCTGACGGCGGGCTGTGGTTTGCACTCATGTCGCCAGCAGCAATCGAAAGAACTGAGCAAATAGCGGCAACTGACCGCTACATCCCAGAGTTTTTGAGTGTGAAAACCGCAATCGACAACTCTCGACTAAACCAGACACTAAACACCCCGGCTATCTCGACGTTATTCCTGTTGGCCGAGCAGATTGACTGGATGAACACAAACGGCGGACTTGCTTGGGCTGACTCGCGCACCAAGGCGGCATCGGACCACCTGTATAACTGGGCCGACAACGCAGCCTTTGCCACGCCATTTGTAACCAACCCGCAGCATCGCTCACAGGTTGTCGTGACTATCGACTTTGATGACAACATCGACGCCGCTGCGATCGCC
>JBEGKM010000126.1:0-3681 GCA_041184065.1 Actinomycetota bacterium | reverse complement strand
TTTAAGCCGGTTAGCGATGCCGCATCGGCGAGTGCGCCGGCATTAGTTAGCGTGCCGGTGAAACCTGCGCTCTGCATAAATTCGATGGCCTGACCTGCGCGGTTGCCCGAGCGGCAATAGACAACATAGTTGGCTGCCTTGTCGAGGGTTTCGAGTTGGCTGTTGAAATCGGCACCCTGAATGTCGAACAGCAGTGCGCCCTCTAGATAACCGGTGGCGGTTTCGGCCGGGGTGCGAACGTCGATAACTGCAGCAACGGTGCTCATGTCGATCGGTTCAGAACTTGAGCAGGCCGAAAGCGAGCTCACGGCAAACATTGCAATCAAGCTGGCAACAATGAATTTGAAGATTCGTGACATTTGAGCCTTCCTTTCGTATACCCCCTAGGGTATAGTAGAAATCACAAAATGTGCAACTAGCCAGGAGTTTAAATTGCAAATTGAACCCATCGAATTGAAAAAAGCTCGAGACCGCCTAGTGCGAGTGCAAGGGCAAATTGGCGGCATCGTGAAGATGCTCGACGAGGGTCGCGATTGCACTGAACTCTTAAATCAGCTTTCGGCGGCTAGCACCGCGCTAACCCGGGCAGGGTTCACCATCATTTCGACCGGCATGCGCCAGTGCGCAACAAACCCAGAGGGAGACCTGGAGCGGGTAGCTCTCGAAAAAGCCTTCATGTCGTTGGCCTAAGCACCTTTATAAAGAGGACATTGTGAAAGTAGTAATCATTGGTGGCGTTGCCGGCGGAATGTCGGCAGCAGCCCGACTGCGTCGACTAGATGAAACCGCAGAAATCACCGTTTATGAAATGAGTGAGCACGTTAGTTATGCAAACTGTGGTTTGCCATATTTTGTAAGCGACGTGATTTCTAAGCGCGACAACCTGTTGTTGCAAACCCCAGAGGCGCTCTGGAATCGCTTTCGCATCAAGGCCAACGTGCAATCGATGGTCACCTCAATTGACCGAGCATCAAAAACCGTGTCGGTAAAGAATCTGGCCACTGGTGAGGTCTTCGAAGACAACTACGACAAACTCGTAATCTCAACGGGGGCACGTCCACGCCGACTCGACGTGCCAGGTATTGAACGGGCACTGTGGCTTCGCAATGTGACCGATGCCGACGCAGTTAAAGAGGCGCTGCAAACCGCGACCAACAAGTCAGTGGCAATTTTGGGCGCAGGCTTCATTGGCATTGAACTGGCCGAAAATATTGCCCACATGGGCATCGATGTGACAATCATTCAGCGCAGCAACGGCATCCTTGGTCAGTTTGACCCAGAGATGGTGCAGCCGCTGCACGAGGAGTTGCTGAAGCACGGCGTAAAAATTGAACTAAATGTTCAGGCGGCAAAAATCACCGAAGATCACGTGGTGTTAACCGATGGCCGCCGAATTGATGCCGGCCTAGTTTTCACCGCAGCCGGAGTTGACCCCGACAATGCTCTCGCTCGTGAAGCTGGGCTAAAGATTGGTGAAACCGGCGGCCTTTGGGTTGACGACCAACAGCGAACCAGCGACCCCGACATTTTTGCCGCCGGCGATGCCGTTGAAAAGAACGGTGTTCTAACCGGTGAACAAACTCTGATTCCGCTTGCCAACCTGGCAAACCGCCACGGCCGCCTGGTTGCCGACGTGATTGCAGGTCGAGAGGTTCGAGCACATGCTGCAGTGGGAACAGTAATTTTGGGTGCCTTCGGAACCGCTGTCGGCATCACAGGTCTGAGCGAAAAAGCCGCGAAAAAGGCCGGCATCGCCCACCAGATTATTCACATTCACCCAAACAATCACGCTGGCTATTACCCCGGCTCAAAGCGCCTATCTATGAAGGTGTTGTTTGACCCGAACACCGGCAAGATTCTTGGCGCCCAAGCCAATGGCGAGGATGGCGTTGACAAGCGCATCGATGTGATCGCGACCGCAATGCACGGTGGCTTGACCATCGATGACCTGATGGATCTTGAGCTTGCCTATGCCCCACAGTTCGGATCGGCTAAAGATGCCATCAACATCGCCGGGTATGTTGGCAACAACGCCTGGAACGGCACTACCCCGAGCCTGCAGTGGCACGAGCTAGAGGTGGCGCGGGCTGGCGGTGCCCAGGTGGTTGATGTGCGCTCGGGTGGCGAGCACGGCTTTGCCCACATTCCGGGAACGCTGAATATTCCGGTTGAGCAGCTGCGCGATCGTCTCGATGAAATTCAAACCGAGGATGTCGTTGTGTATTGCCAGGTTGGTCAGCGCGGCCACATTGCCACTCAAATTTTGAAAGCGCATGGTGCAAACGTGCGAAACCTAGATGGTGGCTACCTGACCTGGGCAGCTGGCGAGAAGGCACTTACCTACTAAAAACGCGCCAAAAGCAAACTTGAGCCAAGAAGGCTTAGATTTTGCTGAGAATCCTTGACAATGTCACACCCCCATGTGAAACTTGAGTCAACAAGGCTCAGGTATGAGCTGAGGGCAATAAAAGACTGGGCCACAAGCCCGATCAGACTCAAACATTAGAAGGAGAAACACAATGGCACGTGCAGTAGGTATTGACCTAGGTACCACCAACAGCGCAGTTAGCGTTCTAGAGGGTGGCGAACCAACCGTTATCGCGAACGCCGAGGGTTTTCGCACCACTCCGTCGATCGTTGCTTTCACCAAAGACGGCGAAGTTCTAGTTGGCGAAACCGCTAAGCGCCAGGCAGTCACCAACGTTGACCGCACCATCGCATCGGTTAAGCGCCACATGGGCACCGACTGGACTTTCGCTGTCGACGACAAGAAGTACACCCCGCAAGAGATCTCGGCTCGCATCTTGGCCAAGCTAAAGCGCGACGCAGAGACCTACCTTGGCGAGGCAGTCACCGACGCCGTCATCACCGTTCCTGCTTACTTCAACGACGCAGAGCGTCAGGCAACCAAGGATGCCGGTGAGATCGCGGGTCTAAACGTTCTTCGCATCATCAACGAGCCAACCGCAGCTGCACTTGCATATGGCCTAGACAAGGGCAAAGAAGACGAGCTCATCCTTGTTTTCGACCTTGGTGGCGGAACCTTCGACGTTTCGTTGCTAGAAGTTGGCAAGGATGAAGGCTTTTCGACCATTCAGGTTCGCGCAACCTCGGGTGACAACCGCCTTGGTGGCGACGACTGGGACCAGCGCCTGGTTGACCACCTTGCCAAGAAGTTCAAGGAGACCACCGGCGTTGACGTATCGAAGGACAAGATTGCCCTTCAGCGTTTGAAGGAAGCGGCCGAACAGGCCAAGAAAGAGCTTTCACAGTCGATGTCGGCCAACGTTCAGTTGCCTTACCTATCTCTAACCGAGAACGGCCCAGCCAACCTTGACGAGACCATCACTCGTGCACAGTTCGAGCAGCTAACCGAAGACCTATTGGCTCGCACCAAGAAGCCTTTCAACGATGTAATCGCCGAGGCTGGCGTGAAGGTTGCCGACATTGCACACGTAGTGCTTGTTGGTGGTTCAACCCGTATGCCGGCAGTCAGCGAACTGGTCAAGAGCTTGACCGGCGGTCGCGAGCCAAACAAGGGTGTAAACCCTGACGAGGTTGTCGCCGTTGGTGCATCGCTACAGGCTGGTGTTCTAAAGGGTGAGCGCAAAGACGTTCTACTCATCGACGTCACTCCGCTATCACTTGGTATCGAAACCAAGGGTGGCATCATGACCAAGT
>JBEGKM010000125.1:0-3690 GCA_041184065.1 Actinomycetota bacterium | reverse complement strand
CCAGGGAACCATCAAGTCATCTGTCGCTTTTGGAGCCTTGCTGGCGCAGGGTATCGGTGACACCATCCGAGTTTCACTGTCTGCTCCACCCGTCGAAGAAATCAAGGTTGGTTCGCAAATTCTTGAATCGCTGAATCTTCGCCCACGCAAACTTGAGATCGTCAGCTGCCCAAGCTGTGGTCGCGCACAGGTCGACGTTTACACCTTGGCAAACGATGTCACCGCTGGTCTTGAAAAACTTACCGTTCCGTTGCGCGTTGCCGTGATGGGTTGTGTTGTCAATGGCCCGGGAGAGGCACGTGAGGCTGACCTCGGTGTTGCTTCGGGCAACGGCAAGGGTCAAATCTTCGTGAAGGGTGAGGTCATCAAGACTGTGCCCGAGAGTGAGATTGTGGCCACGCTCATCGAAGAGGCAAACCGCCTCGCTGCCGAAATGGACCCATCGCTAGTTGGTAGTCCTACCGTGGTGGTCGCTCAAAAGTAATCGGGTGAGCTAGGGGTAAACTGGCACAATGCCAATTCGCCTCTCGAATCTTTTCCTGCGCACTCTGCGTGAAGACCCAGCCAACGCCGACGTAGCCGGCCACAAGCTCTTGCTCCGCGCGGGCTACATCCGAAGTGCCGGTGCAGGTCTTTACACCTGGTTGCCGCTTGGCCTAGCCGTCAAAGCCAAAATCGAGCAGGTTATTCGCGAAGAAATGGCAAACGCCGGCGCTCAAGAGGTGTTCTTCCCAGCGTTGTTACCACGCGAACCTTTTGAGGCAACTGGTCGCTGGACCGAATACGGAGACAACCTGTTCCGTCTACAGGACCGCAAGAAGGGCGACTACCTTCTAGCTCCGACCCACGAAGAGATGTTCACCCTTTTGGTGAAGGACCTTTACTCGAGCTACAAAGACCTACCGCTTTGCATCTACCAGATTCAAAACAAATACCGCGATGAGGCTCGCCCTCGCGCAGGCCTCCTTCGCGGACGTGAATTTGTGATGAAAGACGCCTACAGTTTTGATGTCACCGATGAGGGTTTGCGAAACGCTTACCAGGCTCAGCGCGATGCCTACGAGCGCATCTTCACTCGTCTTGGCGTTGAATACGTAATCGTTAAGGCAGATGCAGGGGCCATGGGCGGATCGGCATCCGAGGAATTCTTGTCACCAAGCCCAATCGGCGAAGACACCTTTGTGCGCTCGCCGGGTGGGTATGCGGCAAACGTGGAGGCAGTTGCCACCGTTGCGCCACAGGCTTTGCCAATCGACGGACAGCCAGCAGCAGTCGTTCACCCATCACCGAACACCCCAACCATTAGTTCTTTGGTCGAGCTAGCAAATGCTCAGGTCGGGCGTGCCGATGGTCGCCAGTGGACAGCTGCCGACACCTTAAAGAACGTAGTGCTTGCGCTTACCTCGCCAGAGGGAAAGCGGTCGCTGGTTGTCGTTGGTTTGCCGGGCGATCGCGAAGTCGACGCCAAGCGTGCCGAAGCGGCTTTCTCGCCAAACGATGTCGAGCCAGCTACCGAAGAAGACTTTGCCAAGAACCCGGCTTTGGTCAAGGGTTATATCGGCCCGATAAAGGGCGGCCAGGCAGTTCTCGGTCTAGAGGGCACCTCGAAGATTCGCTATCTGCTAGACCCGCGCGTGGTTGATGGCACTGCCTGGATCACCGGAGCAAACGAGTCAGAGAAGCACGTCTTTGATCTAGTCAAGGGCCGCGACTTTGGTGCCGATGGCATCGCCGACATTGCCGAGGTTCGTGCCGGTGACCAGGCCCCAGATGGCTCGGGCCCGCTTGAGCTTGCTCGAGGCATTGAAATTGGTCACGTTTTCCAGCTCGGTCGCAAGTATGCCGAGGCTCTTGACCTCAAGGTGCTCGATGAAAATGGCAAGCTCGTTACCGTAACCATGGGTTCGTACGGCATTGGTGTTACTCGCATGGTGGCAGTTTTGGCCGAGGCAAACCGCGACGACAAAGGTCTGATCTGGCCTGAGGCCGTTTCGCCCGCCGACGTCTATGTTGTCGCTGCCGGCAAAGACGAAATCGTCTACGAGACCGCCGAAAAGCTAGCCGCCGAGCTTGAAGCAAAGGGCAAGACCGTTATCTTGGATGACCGCCTAAAGGTCAGCCCCGGCGTGAAATTTGGCGATGCCGAGCTGATCGGTGTGCCAAACATCGTGATCGTTGGCAAGGGTCTTGAGAACGGCGAAGTTGACCTCTGGGATCGCCGATCGGGCGAGCGTCGCGCGGTCAAGCTAGAATCGGCTCTGGCTGAGTTGCTCTAAAACTCTTTCGCTACAAGCTTCAAATCAGTAAATTTACAACTAACTAACGGCCTGGGAGGCATTTTCATGGACATCGACTTGAGCGTTCTGAAGTTCATCGAGCGAGAGAAAGAAATCCCATTTGCCGACTTGGTTTCGATCATTGAAGCTGCCATTCTTGCTGCCTATCACAAGCACGTTGGCAACACCGACCCAGCCCGCGCAGAGCTGAGCAAGTCGACCGGCCACGTCACCATTTATGCGCCGACCCTCGACGACGAGGGCAACCACGTTGGCGAAACCGAAGTCACCCCCGAAAACTTTGGTCGCGTTGCCGCGGCCGCGGCCAAGCAGGTCATCTTCAACCGCCTCCGCGAAATCTCTGATGAAGGCATCTTCGGCGAGTTTCAGGGCAAAGAGGGCGACATTGTTGCCGGCGTTATTCAGCAGGGACAGAAGCCTTACATGGTTTACGTCGACCTTGGCACGATCGAGGCAATCATGCCGCCCGAAGAGCAGGTTCCGGGCGAAGACTATTCGCACGGCAAGCGCATCCGTGTTTTTGTGACTGCCGTAAACAAGGGCACCAAGGGCCCTCAGGTGACTGTTTCACGCACCCACCCAAGCTTGGTTCGCAAGCTTTTTGCTCTTGAGGTGCCAGAGATCGCCAGTGGCGTGGTTGAAATTGTTTCACTTGCCCGCGAAGCCGGTCACCGCACCAAGATTGCTGTTCGAGCTCACGAAGCGGGCGTAAACGCCAAGGGCTCTTGCATCGGTGAGCTTGGTCAGCGTGTTCGAGCCGTTCAGGCCGAGCTAAACGACGAAAAGATCGACATCGTTGACTACAGCGACGATCTACCGACTTATGTGGCTCACGCACTTTCGCCAGCCAAGGTTTCAAGCTCTTACACCCTGGATGCAGCAACTAAGTCGGTACGCGTCTTGGTTCCAGACTTCCAGTTGTCACTAGCCATCGGCAAAGAGGGTCAGAACGCTCGTCTAGCTGCCAAGCTCACCGGCGCCAAGATCGATATTCAGCCAGACAGCATCCTCGACGGCGAATAGTTCTAGCCGTTTAGCGCAGCAGGGGTTAGAATGGAAAGAACCTGCGTTGGTTGTCGCCAGCGTTCCGAACGTGCAAATCTAATTCGCGTGGTCGAGCAGTCAAATTCTTTGATTTTCGATTACAACAAATCTTTGCCCGGCCGCGGGGCTTGGCTTCATCAAGCGCAGCAATGTTTAGAGTTAGCAATTTCTCGAAGAGCGTTTTTTCGAGCTTTGAAACTTAAGAGTCAGCCCGACACATCAGGGCTGGTTTTCACTAAAGAACAGGCAGAAACGATGTTGGCAAACAAATGAGTAACTCGAAATGAGTACCCAACAGCTTTAACGGCCTGCCCTGTCTAGGGAAGGCCCCAGACAGGAGAAACAAAAG
>JBEGKM010000124.1:0-3751 GCA_041184065.1 Actinomycetota bacterium | reverse complement strand
GGCTCGTCCATCAGCAACACCTCTGGGTCCATTGCCAGCGAACGGGCGATGCACAAACGCTGCTGCTGTCCACCAGAAAGCGAGATTGCCGGGTCGTTCAGACGATCCTTGACCTCGTTCCAAATGGATGCCCGACGAAGCGAGGTTTCAACCAACTCGATCGCGTTGTCTGACTTGCGACCCGAAAGCTTGAGCCCTGAAAGCACGTTCTCTTTGATGGTCATGGTGGGGAACGGGTTTGGCTTCTGGAACACCATGCCGACCTTAAGGCGAACCTTGACCGGGTCAACGCCCTCACCATAAATGTCTTCGCCGTCGAGCAGAACCTTGCCGCCGAAACCGGCAGAAGGAATTAGCTCGTGCATGCGGTTGAGTGTGCGAATGAAGGTCGACTTGCCACAGCCCGACGGGCCAATTAGCGCGGTGACCTGGTTGCTTGGGAACTCGAGTGAGACGTTTTTGAGAACGTGACGCTCACCGAACCAGACGTTCACGTCTTCTGAGCGAAGGTGCGAGTTGTTTAGTGTCATTTTCGCTTTACTTTCTGGCCTTTGAGCGGGTGCGTGACGCAAGTCGCGCGGTGGTGAACAGAATTGCTACCAGGATCATGATGACGAGGGCGGCACCCCAGGCACGCTGGATGCTCTCGTCAAATCCCATCGAAATGAAGCCAAATAGGTAGGTGGGAAGCGATGCCATGGCTCCGCTGAACAAATTTATGTTGGTACGGTCGGCGGCGAATGTCGTTAACACAAGCGGAGCGGTCTCACCGATGACTCGGGCGATTCCAAGAAGCACTGCTGTCACCATTCCAGAGCGAGCGGCAGGCAACGTAACCATCATGAACGCTCGCCAAGCCGGTGCACCAAGTGCCAGTGCACCGTTTCGAAGCTCCTGAGGAACAAGTCGAAGCGCCTCTTCAGAAACGCGAGCAACGGTTGGAAGCATTAGTGGAATCAGGGCTAGCGAACCAGTCCACCCCGCGTAGGTTGTGAGCCCCGAAGCAATGAACGCGGCGTAGATGAAAAGACCAGAAACAACTGATGGCAGACCAGACATAGCCTGCAGGAGGGTGCGGATGATGCCCTTGGTCTTGCCTTGGGTTTCGGTTAGGTAGATGGCTGTCGCCAAACCCATGGGCACCGTCACGATGGTGGCTGTTCCAACGATTAGAAGCGAGCCAATTATTGCGTGGCCAACGCCTCCGTAAGCGAGGCTGGTGTTGGGCTTGATGTAGTAGTTGTTTTGAGAAATAAATTGCCAGCTGATCGCACGAGAACCGTTATCTATGACTGACCAGAGAACCGAGAACAGCAACACCACGATGAACGAGGCGAAGAAGATTGTCACTACTACAAGCAGGCCTTCAAGAATGCCGCGGCGGCCGTAAACCAGGATTCCGACCAGTGCCGCAGCAACAACCTGAATTGGCAAGAAGATAGCGAACAGCATCGCCATGAAGTCCATGCCGGTCGCCAATAAAATTGTGAGCGCAATAGCCGCAGGCACAACAGACGCCAGGGCCACGGCGGCTCGGGTCTTTAGCGCGATCTTGGCCCAGGGCGCCGACCCATTGCCCTTTGGGCGCTGAACCGGGGTAAGGTCGATTACTTTCTCCATGGCTGAGCCTTTGCAACGATGTATGAAGCCAATGCATTGATGATCAGAGTGAAGACGAATAAGACCACACCAGCGGCCATCAAGCCACCAACCTCTTCTGGACCAGCTTCACCAAACTTTGAGATGATCATCGATGCGATCGAGCCACCCTTTGACTCAAGAATTTGGTACCAGTTGGTGTCAAACACCAGGTTAAGAACGTAGAGGATCGCAACTGTCTCACCCAAAGCGCGACCAAGACCAAGCAATACGCCACCGACTACGCCACCACCGGCAGTGGGCAAGATGACCTTGCGAAGAGTCGACTCGCGGTTTCCCCCAAGCGCCAGTGATGCGTTAATGATGTCGCGGTCCATTTGGCTAAAGATTTCGCGGGTGATCGAAGCGATGATGGGCACGATCATGACCGTCACCACCAAGCCTGCGATGAACGGGCTGCGCAAGAAATTTTCGCTGTTGTTTTCGAAGATTGGAATCCAGCCGAACAAAGCATTGAGCTGCTTCGACCAACCGGCTGCCACATCGGTGAAAACAAACGCGCCCCAGAGACCTAGCACGATTGAAGGGATTGCCGCCATAAGGTCGACGATTAGCGTGGCGACCTTGGCAACGCGCTTGGGCGCCATGAACTCGATGAAGTAGGCAATCGATATTGCCATTGGAACAGCCAGTGCCGTGCCGATCAGAGAGATGAGGATCGAACCCCAAAGCATTGGCCAAAGCTGCATTTTGATTGGGCTCAAAGAGGCATCCCAGGTGGAACCAAAAATGAAATCGATGATGCCTTGTTCAGCGAAAGTCGAAGCCGAGCGGCTGACCAGGAAAACCAAAATCAGAGAAACGATGACGATCGCAGAAAAGGCTGCGGCTCTGGCAACACCAAAGAAAACACGGTCGGCTCTAGTGAAAGGCTTGGCTGCAAGTTTGCGGCGCTCTGCGACCGGTCGATCGACATTCAAAGTCATGTGTAAATAGTCGCTTCGCCACGTGAAGGCAACCTTTTCACAAAGTGAACGGCAGGTTAATTAACTAATTAGATCCGGTCCAGATTTGGTGCATGCGCACGAGCATTACGGCCACTGTTAGTGCGCCTACACCCAAGATCGCCGTTGACCAGCGGGTGCGCTCGATGAGTGCCCAAAAGGCCGCGGCAGCGGGAATGAGCATGGCCACCAGAAGGTAGGCAAAGAACTCGACGGTGTCCTGCTGAGCCCGGTCTCCCCCAAAAACTAAGACAATGGAAACAATGAGTTGAACAACCAGCCCGAACTCTACAAGGGCAAGGGCGCCGATGGTTAGGCCGCTAGGTTTGCGCTTGATCAGGCCCAAAAATGCACTCAACAAACCGGAAACGACATAGACCCAAAGCTGTGCTTCATACAGCCAACTAATCATCGCTCGACCCCGCAAACACGACCAGTGACTTTAGGTCTTTACCTGATTTGGTGAGCATAGCCACCAAGTTGCCGGTCGGGCCGAAACCAGCAATGGGCTCTGCTGTTTCGCCCGATGCCTTGAGGCGCTTGCCGTGGCGCAAATCGATTTCGTCTTGCGCCGACAGCTCGCGCGCAACAAATTGCTGGCGGGCCGCCATCGAGATGTCGAGAACTTCGAGAACATCTGGAGTTAGAACCTCAAGCGACTGGGCTTGTTCAACCAGGTAACTACCGATTTTGGTGCGCCTAAGTGCGGTGAGGTGACCGCCAACCTCAAGACTCACACCCAGGTCGCGAGCGAGAGCACGGATGTATGTACCCGAGGTGCAGTCAATGACCGCATCAAAGTCTAGAAAGGTGTTTTCACCTTCGACAACGAGTCGAGGCTCACCTATCACCTCAAAGCGTTTGATGGTGACTGGTCTTGCTGCGAGCTTTACATCGTCGCCAGAGCGAACCTTGGCATAGGCACGTTCGCCATCTACCTTGATTGCGCTGACCGAGCTTGGCACCTGCATGATTTCGCCGCGAAGCGTATTCAAGGCAGTTTGAAGTTTTTCAAAATTGATGGCAGACACCGCTGCGGCAGAGGCGAGTGAAAGAAAATCTGACTCTTTGTCGTCGGTAATGGTTGATGCGCCCAGGCGAACGGTTGCTTCGTAGGTCTTATCTTCACCGACTAAAAAGGTGAGCAG
>JBEGKM010000123.1:0-3781 GCA_041184065.1 Actinomycetota bacterium | reverse complement strand
GACAAGATGGTGCTGGCTCAAGAGTCGGCTCTGCTTTGCCCTTCATCTTTCACCCAGATGATGATCAGCGAATACCTTGCTAACGCCGATTGGCAGGGCCAAATCGACACCTTCCGCGGCGTTTATAAAGAACGCAAGGATGCCGCCCTCTCGGCGATGCAGGAATACCTGCCAAACCTTGAAACTACGCGCCCAGACGGCGGTTTTTACCTTTGGGTTACCCTACCTGAGGGCATCGACTCGAAAGCGATGTTGCCTTTGGCTGTTAAAGAGCTCGTGGCATATACCCCTGGAACAGCGTTCTATGGCGATGGCACTGGCCAGCGCTATCTTCGCGTCTGCTATTCATACCCGACCCCTGAAAACATCAAGGTGGGCATAAAGCGACTGGCAAACGTGATTAATCTTCAAACCGACCTAATGGAAACCTTCTCAAATACAGGGAGATAAGAAATGATCCCCAAGGGCAAGAGCTCAGCAAAGCTAAAAGTTCAAATTTTGGCCGGTGGCATTTCTCACGAACGTGACATTTCTCTAAAATCGGGTCGCCGAGTGGCCGATGCGCTCACCGACATTGGTGCAACTGTTGTTATTCGCGAGCCAGACTCGCAGCTGCTTTCGAACATCAAAAAAGATGCTCCCGATGTAATTTGGCCCTGTTTGCACGGTGCCAGCGGCGAGGATGGCGCTTTGCGCGACATTCTTGCGCTTTCGGGTGTGCCTTTTGTGGGCGCAACCGCCGATTCTGCACGTTTGGCCTGGGACAAGTCGATTGCCAAGATTTTGGTTGGCAAAGAAGGTATTCAAACCCCAGCTTCGGTGACTTTGCCTAAGGAAACCTTTAGAGAGCTCGATGCAGACGGCGTACTGAAGGCAATCACCACATCAATTTCGCTTCCCGTGGTGGTAAAACCTGCAAAGAGCGGTTCGGCACAGGGTGTGACCATTGTTCGCGACATTGCCGATCTATCGCGGGCGATGATTGACGCCTATGTTTATTGCGATGTGGCCATCATTGAAAAGTTTGTTGCCGGCACCGAGTTGGCAATCAGCGTTATCGACCTAGGTGCTGGCCCAACCGCTTTGCCGGCAGTTGAGATTGAGCCGCTAAAGGGCAACTTTGGCTACGACGAGCGCTACATTGCAGGCGAAACCAACTACTACGTGCCGGCTCGACTAGACACCGTGGTTCTAGAGCGCGCAGCCAAAATGGCAATCAAGGCCCACGAGGTTTTGGGTTTGCGACACCTGTCGCGCGTTGACCTAATTGTCGATGAACAGGGAACGGCCTGGTTCTTAGAGGCAAACGTTCAGCCTGGTTTGACCGACACCTCACTTATGCCACAGTCGATTCTGGCTTCTGGCAACTCGCTCAGCAGCGCTTACTACTCAATTGTTGAAGCAGCACTTCGTACCAAAGGCTTGTAATTCGACGCTGCGGCATCGGCGCAGCCGATTTGGGTCACAAATCGACATATTTGAGCTCCACAGGAGCCGTTTTGCGGGGCTTTAGGGCGGTTTAGTTCTTCGTGATGATGCCGATGATGCGGTTTAGGTCTCCCACAGTCGCAAAATCAATGATTAATTGGCCCTTTTTCTTGCCTAAAACGATGCTCGCCTTGGTGTCTAGGTGATCGCCAACGCGTTCGGCCATCTCTTTGAGAGCGTCTTGACGGCCACCGGCGGTTACCTTTGCCTTGCCCGGCTTTGGCTTGTCGAGAGCAACCAGTTCTTCGAGTGATCGAACCGATAGGCCTTCGTTTACTACCTTGGTTGCAAAGTACTCCATGCGGGCAACGTCTTCGACCGAAAGAATTGCTCTAGCGTGACCTGCGCTCAGCACGCCGGCGGCAACTCGCTGCTGAACGGCAACGGGCAAGCGCAAGAGGCGAATCGTGTTGGTGATCTGTGGGCGTGATCGACCTAGGCGTTCTGCCAACTGGTCTTGAGTAATTCCAAAGTCACTCAGCAATTGCTGGTAAGCGCTGGCTTCTTCAAGCGGGTTAAGGTTTGCGCGGTGAATGTTCTCTAACAGCGCGTCACGAAGCATGTTGTCGTCTTCGGTTTCGCGAATTACCGCAGGAATCTTGTCTAGCCCAGCCTCTTTAGACGCGCGAAAACGGCGTTCGCCCATGATCAATTCATAGGCAGGCTTGCCATCTTTGTCGCCGATAGGGCGAACGGCAATCGGCTGAAGCACACCGAATTCGCGAATCGAGTGCACGAGCTCTTGAAATGCCTCGGGCTCAAACACCGAACGCGGGTTTTGAGCGTTTGGGGTGATCGAATCTAGGTCTAGGTAACCAAAACGGGTGCCAGGAACGGCAACTAGGCTCTCGGCCGCTTCAGCATTGGCATCTGGGCTGCCGCCGGTCGGAAAGAAAACATCAATCGGGCGCTCATTTGGTGAGGTTGAGGTAGGAATCAGCGCGCCAATGCCGCGACCAAGACCAACTTTCTTATCTGCCATTTTGTGCTCCTCTTTGTGCAATTTCGATGGCTGCTTCTAGGTATGAGATTGCGCCGATCGACGAACGATCGTGCGAAATGACGGTTCGACCAAAACTTGGTGCCTCAGAAACGCGAACGTTTCTAGGAATGACAACATTCAGCGTTTGGCTGGCAAAGTGTTCGCGCACGTCATCAACCACCTGAGATGCAAGCTTGGTGCGAGAGTCATACATGGTCAAAAGAATGGTGGAAAGCACTAGCTGCGGGTTCAATGCCTGCTGAATGCGCTCGATGTTGCGAAGCAACTGCGACAGACCCTCAAGTGCGTAGTACTCGCACTGAATCGGCAAAAGCACTTCGCGAGCGGCTACAAAGGCGTTGACGGTTAGCAAACCAAGGCTTGGCGGGCAGTCGATCAGAACATAATCTGGTGCGTTGCCGGCCAAAAGGTAATTGTCGACGGCTGTTTTTAGCAGCGAGTGCCACTTTTCGCGCGCGATTTGGGTGACGATCTCAATTTCGGCACCGGCTAGGTCAATGGTTGCCGGCACTACGGCCAGGTTTGGGCTTTCTGGGCTCTGCTGAACCACATCAACCAGCGGGGTGCCATCGATCAAAACCTCGTAGATGCCGGCCGTGCCTTCTTGGTGGGGAATTCCGAGGGCAGTCGAGGCATTGCCCTGTGGATCAAGGTCGATGACCAGAACCTTCATGCCCTTATCGGCAAGCGCGGCAGCCAGGTTTACGGTCGAAGTGGTCTTGCCGACTCCGCCCTTCTGGTTCGAGAGAGAAATTATGCGGGTGTGCTTTGGCTTGGGTGGTTGAGCGGCGTTGGCTGCTGCCAAACGGCGCGTGCTGTCGGCCAAATCGCGGGCTAGGGGAGTTTCATTCATACTCATGATGACCCCACTTCGCTGTTTTCTTTCGAATGTTTCACGTGAAACATTCGCAGTTGTTGCTCGTCCAAGATTCGAAGAGCCCGTTGCTAAAACAACAATAGCCTTGTTGTTTTGACGCACCGCGCTAAGTTCTCGCGTGAAACATTCGCAGTTGTTGCTCGTTCAAGATTCGAACAGCCCGTTGCTAAAGCAACAATAGCCTTGTTGCTTGTTAGATAAGTTTAGTGCGAACAACCAGGGTCGGTTCCGCGAGGAACTTGGCTCCTGTGTGCAGTATCTCGAAACCACTGATCTTGAGCTTCTTTTGCAGTTTCTTTGATTCTTCTATTTCGTCGGCAGCCTTTGAGCCCTTTAGAGCGATGATCTCTCCGCCATCGCGGGTAAGTGGCACGGTCATGCGCAACAGCTTTGGCAAAGCAGAAACTGCGCGA
>JBEGKM010000122.1:0-3786 GCA_041184065.1 Actinomycetota bacterium | reverse complement strand
AACTTGATTACTTTTCTCGCGGTCTCAGCATCGACCTGGATGGGCATGCTCGACACGAATTCGACGTCAGCGCTTTCGTAGTCGATGCTGTTGTTCTGAAGTGCGGTACGAACAGAAACCATCGCGCTTGGATCGGTGGTCAGCACGAACTGCTCTCCACGGTCCTCTAGATCGTCAATGCCAACCTCGAGCACAGCTTCGAGAATTGCGTCTTCGGTGGTGGCCTCGTTCTTTGCAACAACGATTACACCCTTGCGGCTGAATTGGAAAGAGACCGAGCCAGGATCAGCCATGGTTCCTGAGTTGCGGGAGATTGCAAGACGCACTTCGGCTGCTGCGCGGTTTTTGTTGTCGGTCAGACATTCGACCAACACTGCTACTCCATTAGGACCGTAGGCCTCATACATGATGTTCTGGTACTCGACTGCATCTGCGCCGACGCCAGAACCACGCTTGATCGCACGGTCAATGTTGTCATTAGGTAGCGAACTCTTGCGTCCCTTTTGGACTGCGTCATAAAGGGTCGGGTTGCCGTCGAGGTCAGGACCACCAAGGCGAGCCGCCACTTCAATGTTCTTGATGAGTTTGGCAAATAGCTTTGCGCGACGACCGTCAATTACGGCTTTTTTGTGCTTGGTGGTTGCCCATTTGGAGTGGCCAGACATACTGCTCCTAAAACGAAAACTTGGATTGCTCTAAGTCTAGATGAGGCTAGGCGTTGGCCATGCTAACGAACAGCTGGTGGATCCTGGTTTCACCAGTAACCTCTGGGTGAAATGAGATTCCAAGCATCGATTTGTTACGAACTCCGACAACTCGGCCGTCGGCCAATTTGGACAGAACCTCAACATCTTGTCCAACTCTTTCGACTATCGGTGCACGAATAAAGGCTGCGTGCACTAAACCTCCGACTCCGGTGAAGTTCAAATCAACTTCGAAGGAATCGAGTTGGTTTCCAAAAGCATTGCGACGGACGGTTACGTCCAGCCCACCGAAGCCCGCTTGACCTTCAATTCCATCCGAAATTTGGTCGGCGAGCATGATTAGGCCTGCGCAGGTGCCAAAAGTCGGCAAACCGGCAGCGATTGCATCTTTCAGTGGATTGAAGAGGTCATAGGCAACAGCAAGCTTCTGCATTACGGTTGATTCGCCGCCGGGAATTATGAGGCCTCGACACTTCGCCAGGTCGGCAAGAGTTCTAACTTCAATCGACTCTTCGTCGATGGCAGCTAGTGTTTGGCGATGCTCTCTAAAGTCGCCTTGAAGAGCTAATACGCCAATCGGCGCGGGCAATTTACCAGCCGCGCTCAGCCAAGCGGTGTGGCGCCGGTAGGTCAGAAACGTTGATTCCGACCATGGCTTCGCCTAGGCCACGGCTTACCTGAGCAAGCACTGATGGGTCATTGAAGTACGTAGTCGCCTTAACAATTGCCTTAGCGCGCTCAACAGGGTTTCCAGACTTGAAGATTCCTGAACCGACAAACACACCGTCGGCGCCTAGCTGCATCATTAGCGCAGCATCAGCAGGAGTTGCAACACCGCCAGCTACAAACATGGTTACCGGAAGTTTGCCGGTCGTTGCGATTTCACGAACGAGTTCAAAAGGGGCCTGAAGTTCCTTGGCGGCTACAAAAAGCTCATCCTCTGACTTTGCAGCCAGTGCGCGGATTTCGCCTGAGATAGTGCGAATGTGCTTCATAGCTTCTGAAACATCGCCAGTGCCCGCTTCGCCCTTCGAACGAATCATGGCAGCGCCTTCGGTTATGCGGCGAAGGGCTTCGCCCAGATTGGTTGCTCCACAAACGAAAGGGACTTTGAAGTTCCATTTGTTGATGTGGTTGACGTAGTCTGCTGGGCTGAGAACCTCAGACTCATCGATGTAATCAACACCAAGCGACTCAAGAATTTGAGCTTCGACAAAGTGACCAATGCGGGCTTTCGCCATCACTGGAATCGAAACCGAATTGATGATGCTGTCGATCATGTCAGGGTCACTCATGCGCGATACGCCGCCCTGTGCGCGAATGTCAGCAGGCACGCGCTCTAGCGCCATCACTGCAACCGCGCCAGCGTCCTCGGCGATTTTCGCCTGCTCCGCTGTGACGACATCCATGATGACGCCACCCTTCATCATCTCTGCTAAGCCGCGCTTAACGAGTGGGGTGCCGGTTGTTGAAGTTGGGATAGATGAACTAGTCATGGAACAAGTCTAAACGGTGTTCCAGCCAGCCGCGATATCATTGCGAACTTCGCCCAAGAGACGCGGCAACGCCTTGGTCTCGGCAATGATTGGAAAGAAGTTAGCGTCGTGTAGCCAGCGTGGAACGATGTGCTGGTGAAGGTGCCCTGCGATTCCGGCACCGGCCAACTCCCCCTGATTCATTCCGATGTTGAAACCCTGCGCTCGGGAAACCTTTTTTAATACCCGCATGGCCTGCTGAGTGATCGAGCCGATTTCAGCAATTTCTTCAGGAGTCGCTTCGTCATAGGTTGAAATGTGGCGATAGGGGCAAACCAGCATGTGTCCCGAGTTGTAAGGAAACAAATTTAACAACGCATATGCGTGTGTGCCACGGTAAACAATCAGGGTCTCTTCGTCAGACTTCTCTGGCGCGAGACAGAACGGGCATTCGTGTTCTGGTGGCTGTTGACCGTGCTGAATGTAAACCATTCGGTGCGGAGTCCAGAGGTGTTGGAACGCGTTTGGCACTCCGGGCAACTCGCTCGAGAACTCCATGCGCGGCTCAGACATAACCTAAACCTGCGCTTTGTCGTCGATTGCCTTGAGAATTCGTTCAATTGCCTCAGCTACCGGGATTCCGTTTTCCTGATGCCCATCTCGGAATCTAAAACTGACCGCTCCGGCTTCCTGGTCCTCGCCTCCGGCGAGCAGAATA
The DNA here is from genome assembly GCA_041184065.1 of Actinomycetota bacterium. Lineage (GTDB taxonomy): Bacteria > Actinomycetota > Actinomycetes > Actinomycetales > Microbacteriaceae > Rhodoluna. The sequence continues at coordinate 889 of JBEGKM010000122.1, read as the reverse complement.
AACGGAACCTTCGCCATGGTGTGGTTGCGGATCTTCTTTTGCATGCGATCGTCAGAATCATCGATCGTGATGCGAACACCATGAGAGCGCAACTGCGCTGCAATACCGTGAAGATATGGAGAAAACGCCTCAGCAATTGGAACTCCGACAACCTGAACCGGAGCCAGCCAAGGCGGGAAGTGACCTGCGTAGTGCTCTGTGAGAACGCCAAAAAATCGTTCGATTGAACCGAACAAAGCTCGGTGAATCATGACCGGGCGCTGCTTGGTGCCATCCGGCGCGGTGTATTCAAGGTCGAAACGCTCTGGAAGGTTGAAGTCAAGCTGGATGGTGGACATTTGCCAGGTGCGACCAATGGCATCGCGGGCCTGTACAGAAATTTTCGGCCCGTAGAACGCAGCGCCGCCGGGATCCGGAACGAGTTCCAAACCTGATGCGCTAGCAACCCGCTGAAGGGTTTCGGTTGCCTTTTCCCAGATAGCCGGGTCCCCCACGAACTTAGGATTTCCCTCTTCCTTGGTTGACAGTTCTAGGTAGAAGTCATCGAGGCCATAGTCTCGCAACAGGCCAAGAACAAAGCCGAGAACCTTAGTTAGTTCTTCTTCCATGTTGTCCGCGGTGCAGAACAGGTGCGCGTCATCCTGAGTCATTCCGCGAACGCGAGTTAGGCCGTGCAGAACTCCCGACTTTTCGTAGCGGTAGACAGAACCAAATTCGAACATTCGAAGTGGCAAGTCACGATAGGAACGCGCCTGCGACTTGAAAATAAGTATGTGGAACGGGCAGTTCATTGGCTTCAGGTAGTAGTTCTGCCCCTGCTTGCGAACGACGCCGTTCTCATCGACTTCTTCGTCCATCTTCATCGGAGGGAACATTCCATCGGCATACC
>JBEGKM010000121.1:0-3835 GCA_041184065.1 Actinomycetota bacterium | reverse complement strand
CTCGCCCAGGCCAAGCGACCAAAGGTTCGCAGCCTCAGGCTCCTGGCGAACATCATCGATCTTGTTGGCGATCAAAATAACCGGCTTGCCACTCTTGCGCAGCAACTTAACCACTCGCTCATCTGAGCTGGTGGCGCCAACCATTGCATCGACCACGAATAGAACTGCATCCGATAGCTCAATTGCGATTTCTGCCTGAAGCGCCACCGAACGGTCGATTCCTCGGGCGTCCGGCTCCCAGCCTCCGGTGTCGACCAGGGTGAACTTTCGTTCGTTCCATTCGGCCTTGTATGAGACACGGTCACGGGTAACACCCGGCTTATCTTCTACAACCGCCTCGCGACGGCCAAGAATCCGGTTTACCAGAGCAGACTTGCCGACGTTTGGGCGACCAACGATGGCCAACACCGGAAGGGCTGGCAAGAATCGGTGGGTGTCGTCCTCAAAAAGCTCGCTCTCGATGACATCAAAGTCATCTTCTTCAAGTTCGTAGTCGTCGAGGCCCGAACGCAAAGTGCGAACGCGCGCCTCTTCTTCATCGGTGCTCATGTTTTGCAAGCGCTCGATGAACTCCGGCTGGGCCGGCTCAGCGAAAAATTCTTCGTCTTTAGTCATTAGATTCCTTCGGATTCTTCTGTTCAACCAAAGCAACGACGGCTTCTACCGTCTGGGCAAAGTTGAGATCCGAGGAATCCACGAGTTGGACTCCAGGTGCAGGAGTCATAAAGTCAACGACTTTTGAGTCGCTGGCGTCACGTTCTGATACTTGACGCTTGACGCTTTCGGCAGAAACTTTTGATAGTTCGGCCGAGCGTCTTTTAAGTCTAACCGCTTCGCTGGCAGTTAGCAGAATTTTAATTTCGGCATCGGGAGCAACCACGGTGGTAATGTCACGCCCTTCGACAACCACACCGGGGCGATCCGACCGTGCAACTAGAGCGTGAGTCAGGCTCTTCATGAAAGCTCGAACCTCGGGAATCCTTGCCACGGCACTAACCGATTCGGCCACGGCCGGTTCGCGAATCGCGCTGGTCACATCAATCTCGCCGACCTTCACCCAGTAGTCGTCGGGATCCGTGGAGATGGCGTATTGAAAATCCGAGTCCAGATCTTTGGTCGCAAGATCTTGCAAGTTGAAACCCGGCAGGTTCATGACCGCCCAGGCCAAAGCTCGGTAGGCGGCACCGGTGTCCAGGTATCCAAAGCCCAGTTGCCTTGCCGACTCCTTGCTAACGCTCGACTTACCCGAACCAGCTGGACCATCGATGGCCACAATCTTCATGCTCAACCCGCGATTCTCCATCCTCGGCTGGCCAACTCGGCAACAAGCTTTGATTCTTCGTTAGGCAACACGAAAAGCTCAACCAAACCAATAAGTGAACTCGGCGAGTGCTCAAGCTTCAGCTCTTCGATGTTGACCCCAATTTCGCCAACCTCGTTGAAGAGCCGCCCAAGTTCGCCCGGTTTGTCATCAATCATCACAACAATCTGGGCATAGGCGGTGGCCTTGGTGCCATGCTTTCCAGGGATGCGCTCAACGCCTCGGTTGCCGGCTTCAAGCGCACGACCCAACTTGCTCAGTGATCCCTGAGCCGAAACGTCTTCGAGGGCTTCAACCACTAGGTCTAGGTCTGCGGCAAAGGCCTTCAGAACCCCGGCAACCTCGTTTGAGTTGGCACCGAGAATTTGAAGCCATAGCTTTGGGTCGCTGGCAGCAATTCGGGTGGTGTCGCGAAGGCCTTGGCCGGCGAGCGCCACATCCGCAAGATCAGCATCGACGAGTCTTGCAGCCAGCAGTGATGAAACAAGCTGAGGCACGTGTGAAACCAGAGCTACGGCGCGGTCGTGGTTCGAAGGAGTGGTTGAAACCACCGCCGCTTCGAGGTCTAGTGCCAAATCTTGTACCAGCGAAATTGCTTGCGACGAAGTCAGCTCAGTTGCAGCGATAACCCAAGGGCGACCAACGAAGAGATCGGCGCGACCCGAGATCGCTCCCCCGCGCTCACGGCCAGCCATCGGGTGCGAGCCGACATACCTGGTTTGGTCTGCGCCAAGCGCTTCAAGTTGACTTTGAATCGAGACTTTCACGCTCGCAACGTCGGTTACCACAGCATTCGGAAACGCGGCCAGCTCGGCGGCCACCACCGCAGCGGTGACATCAGGCGGAACACAAACCACAATCAACTTTGGGCTGTCGTTTTCTGAAGCCGAACGACCGGCCCCATAATCAATCGCCAGGGAGCGGTTTGCGGGCGAGGAATCTTCAATAACGACGTCGATGCCCTTTTTAGAAAGGCCCAAACCGATGCTGGTGCCGAGCAGCCCGGCACCTACGATGCGAACCGTATCGGTCAAACGCGAAGCGGTCACTGAGCGATGTCCAACCTTAGAGCGGTTGCCCCACGAAGGTAAATGTGCTGGATTTCGGAACGAGTCTGGGGAATGTCAGCGTAAATCATGATTCGAATGGTGCGCGGCAGCGCTCGCTTGACATCCATCTCGACAAAGCACATAAGCGGCACGTCCCCAAGGCCAAGCTCACGAGCGGCAACAGCCGGAAATTCACTGGTCACATCTGGAGTGGCAGTGAACATAACCGAAATCAGCTGTTCGTTCGAGATGTTGTTTGCGTGCAAGGTCTTGCTAAGCAACTCGGCGGTCGACTTAAGAAGGTGTTCGCGCTCATCGATATCGAGCTGAATCGCCCCACGGATCGCTCTTACAGCCATGCCTACCGCCTCTTCTTGTTAGCCGCCGCTGCCTTGTTTTTTGGCCTAGGCGGGCGAGGAACTCGTCCGTCACCCTCGGCGGCCTTCAACAAAGCTCCAACCTCTATTTTACTGAGTTCGCGAATTCGACCCTCTTTGAGCGGGCCAAGCTGGATTGGCCCAAAGCTACGGCGAACCAAGCCAACGACCGGGTGCCCAACAAATTCAAACATTCGACGAACGATACGGTTGCGGCCAGAGTGCAAAACAACCTCGACCAGGCTCTCACCGGGTTGAACGTCGACAATGTGCGCCTTATCGGCCTTGATAAAACCATCCTCAAGATCAAAACCACTGAGCAGCTTGTGGATGATTGGCGGCGTGACAACGCCCTCAACACGAGCCACGTAGGTCTTGGTGACACCAAACTTTGGGTGCGCCAACTTGTGCGCCAGATCGCCATCATTGGTCATGATGATTAGACCGGTGGTCTCGGCATCTAGGCGACCAACGTTGAAGACGCGATCGTAGCCAACCACAAACTGCGAAAGATCGGCTCGCCCATTCTCGTCGGCCATTGAGCTGACCACGCCGTATGGCTTGTTCAGCGCAAGGTAGACCCTCGAATTGTCTAGTTGGATCGGGGTGCCGCTGACGGAAACCTTGTCGACATCTGGGTTGATTCTGGTGCCAAGCTCAGTAACCTGCTTGCCGTTTACCTTCACCTTGCCCTGAACAATCAGGTCTTCGCAAACGCGGCGCGAGGCCACACCTGCTGCGGCCATTACTTTCTGGAGTCTTACGCCCTCCGGCTCGAGGTTAGATTGTGACATCGAAGTTGCTGTTCGCGTCTGGAAGGAATGGGCTGATTAGCGGCATCTCGTCAAGAGAATTGATGCCTAGAACTTCTAGCAAGAGCTCGGTAGTGCCATAGTGGATTGCGCCGCTTTCTGAGTCGGTGTAAAGCTCGGTGATGAGACCCCGGCTGAGCAGAGTTCGCACCACCGAGTCAACGTTCACGGCACGGATCGAAGCGATCTGCCCGCGTGAAATTGGCTGCTTGTAGGCGATAACCGCCAAGGTTTCGAGCGCAGCCTGGCTCAACTTGGTTGGGTTTTCATTCGCGA
>JBEGKM010000120.1:0-3904 GCA_041184065.1 Actinomycetota bacterium | reverse complement strand
TCGCGGCCTGCACTTTTTCGCGCGTAGAGTCGCTCACGCTGGTGTTCTCGTTGATTACTCGCGAAACAGTCTGATGCGAAACTCCGGCAAGACGCGCAACGTCATACATGTTGGCTGCGCGCGAGGCCTCGTTTGGTTTCGACATGAATACAAGCCTAGAACCTAAATGAAAAACCCGCCCTCACCGAAGTGAAAGCGGGTTTTTCGAGCTAAAAAGCGAGATTACTTAAGGGTAACCTTCGCGCCAGCGCCCTCAAGGGCAGCCTTTGCCTTCTCAGCGGTCTCTTTGTTTGCACCCTCAAGAACGGTTGCAGGAGCGCCGTCAACAACAGCCTTTGCCTCGCCTAGACCTAGGTTGGTCAATGCGCGAACTTCCTTGATAACTGCGATCTTCTGGTCGCCAGCTGATTCAAGAACGACGTCGAATGAGTCCTTCTCTTCAGCGGCTTCAGCAGCGCCACCAGCAGGTGCAGCAGCTGCAACAGCAACTGGAGCAGCAGCGGTAACCTCGAAGACCTCTTCGAACTTCTTAACGAAGTCTGAAAGCTCGATTAGTGAAAGCTCCTTGAAAGCTTCGATTAGCTGGTCAGTGGTCAGCTTTGCCATGATGTATCTCCTTGTTTGATTCAGATTTTGTGAAGCGTTGTTTTAAACGTTTGGTTCTTAGGCGTCTTGCTTGGCGCGTAGAGCGTCGACAGTGCGAACTGCCTGTGCAAGTGGAGCCTGGAACGTGTAAGCAGCCTTGAATAGCGAAGCCTTGAAGATCGATGCTGCCTTGGCAAGCAGAACTTCACGGGTTTCGAGATCAGCAAGCTTCTTAACCTCATCAGCTGAAAGAGCGAGGCCATCCATGACACCGGTCTTAACAACTAGAAGAGGATTTGCCTTTGCAAAGTCACGCAACTGCTTCGCTACAGAGACAACGTCTCCGCTTACGAAAACTAGAGCCGATGGGCCGAACAGCTGGCCGTCAAATGCGGTTACTCCAGCGTTCTTTGCAGCGATTCCTAGAAGTGTGTTCTTTGCTACGGCGTAGGTTGCGTCAGCACTGATTGAACGGCGCAGCTCTTTTAGCTGGCCTACAGTGAGTCCGCGGTACTCGGTTAGAAAGACGGCACTCGAGTTACTGAATAGACCAGTAAGCTCTGCTACCTTCTCGACCTTGGTCGCCATGGCACTCCTTGATTTCTTTTGTGTCGGTAGCCCCGGGAAATAAAAAAATGCTCCGGCGCAAGCGCACGGAGCAGCAAAAAATTCGAATGAATTTGAAACTTCTTCACACACCTACGCGGGTTGACACTTTCGCATCCTTCGTTGCTTGCTCTTGCGAACAGGCAAAACCGACGGTCTTTGGCTGCTCTCAGTTTAGCCGCTAGCCGAGTTGGCGCGCAAGCCCAAGATCTTGAAACTTAAAACCCGGAAAAATTGCGTTTACTTCGGCGGTCGAGAGGTTGCCGCGATAGCGCAACACGTCGCTGAGCACGTGTCGGTAATCGAGGGTCACCGCTAGGTCGCCATTGTGCAGGTTTCGCTCTTCAAGCCCTGGCCAGTTGGCAACCACTTTGCCACCCTTGACACCGCCGCCCATCACGAACATTGCAGAGCCCCAGCCGTGATCAACGCCGGCCGATGCATTCTCGCGAAGTCGACGCCCGAATTCGGTGACCGTTGTAATGGTGGTGTTGTTCCAGAGTGGACCAACATCGGTTTTAAACGCAGCAATTGAGTCGTTTAGATCTTTGAAGTTATCTGCCATAGTGCCCACAGCAACGCCAGCCTGATCGTGAACATCTAGGTCGCCGCCAAAATCAATGTTGGCGGTTTTTATCGGCGTGCCCGCCTTTAGCAGGGTAGCCAATAGTTTCATGCGACGACCAAAAGCGCTTTCGGGGTAATCGACCGATGTGTCGGTTGAAATGCTGCGCAGGCGCTCTGCTGCGTCGATTGTCATCAAGCCCGTTTTGGCCCACTGGTGATCGCTATTCTTGTGCATCTCTTTAAGCAGCTGCAAATAGCTAGCCCGATCAGAACCCACCGAGTCGATTGTGACCTGGGTTAGGTCATCAAATGTTGCCGCAATTGTCGATCCGGTAAACCCGGCAGCCTTATTTTTAGATGCCGAGAAACCGGTGAGCACCTCGGTGCTGCCAATCGCCTTGAGATATCTGGTCTGCCATCCGCTCGTTGTGTCGGGGTTGTCATAGGCAGCCAACTCGATTGAAAGTTGATCGTCAAAGTGTGAGCGGGTGCCGGTGGGAGTGCCGACCGCGTGCACAATGGCCAGCTCTTGATTGTCGAACATTTTCTTGAAATCGCTCAAGTTCTTGTGCAGTCCAAAGTGATTGTCGAGGTTTAAATTCTCTGAATCACGAACCGCGGTAGTTGGTCGGTAGCTTTGCAAAATCGGGTCGCCGAGAACAGGCACGGCCATAAGACCATCCATGCCGCCTCGCATCGATACCATCACAATCACATCGGCACGGGTTTCGCCGGGAGCAGCCAACGCATAATCGAAACCGGGTTCAACCGAAATCGCTAGTCCGCCGCCCAACGCAAGCACTCCGCCCAGGAAACCACGTCGGCTAAAGCCGCGTTGAAGCGACTGAAACTCCTCGCAGCCGCAGTTTTCGTGCTGTTCGCTCATCGCAAATTCCAATCTGGTCGCGCAAGCAATAGGGTCGCAGCTAGCGCCGCTACGTCGGCGACATACTTCTTTTGATTTGCATTTTTCTTGACGCTCTTCACAAGGATTGCCTCGATTTGAGCTCGCTCGATCTGCGGAATTGCAGTTCCAAAGATGTGAGTGCTCATGTCTGCGAGAATCGCAGATGCTGTGAGGCTGCCAGGGTCAACAAATTTCGAGTAGTCCACCGCGCCTAATGCAGCAGGCAATTTTTTTGTGGTGATTTTTCCAGCTAGATTCCAGCGTTGAACCTGGCTGGTCAAGGCAGTCCAAGGTTCGGCGACATCGGGATATCCATTTGGGAACGGCCATTCGAACGGAGCGTGACCCTGCCTAGCCAAAGTTACCGCGAGTGTCGGTAGCGGTGATCCCTTGAAGTAGGCCGCAAAAGTTTCAAGATTCGGCTGAGGAATGTCATTTGCGAGGGGAACCTCGAGCACCCGCACAGTCGACGCCAGGTGTTCCATTGGGCGTTTCACTTTTGTTGCCGGCGCGGCCGCAAACTCATCGCTCAGCGCCATCGACTTAAATACAGTCGGGATGTGCCCGTTGCTTCGCAAATATTCACCAGTCATGAGCTCAATGAGCGATTCAGAAGGCTGGTCCGAAACGAAGCGCTTGGCCATGCGCAGGCTGAATGCGCGCGCAGTTTGGGGAAGCAGCGCAAAGTGCCGAATGAACTTGTCGATTCGACCACGGATGACCGCCTCATTGGAGGTCACCTGGTTTGCGTCTTGATAGCCAAAGGCATTTATCGGCCCAAAATAGTGCTGCTTGACTCGAAGACGACTCACACCGGTTGCCGAATCGAAGCCCATCCCCGAGAACATCTTGGCCGCGTTTTTCACATCGTCTTCTTTGTAGCCGGCCACTGGGGTGATGGTGAACAACTCTAAGAATTCACGACCGTAGTTTTCGTTTGGCTGAGTTGCAGTGTTGGTGGCCCCGTTCAAAAACTGAAGCATCGCGGGATGATAGGTGGCTGCGACCAAGAGGTCGGGGTAATAACCAAGAGCATTCGTGCGGATGACCGATTTGTCGTAGTCGCCCCGGTAGGGCGACCGCTTATTTCCTAGAGGCACGGGAACATAATCGCTGAAGTGCTCGACCAGCATTTCGAAGACCTGACGAGAAGAGTAGGTGCGACGAAGAACCGTGAGGTAGCTGAGTTCGTTGGCAAGCAAAATTGGCTTGGTCTTGAACAAGAAGTTGGATTGAATC
>JBEGKM010000119.1:0-3964 GCA_041184065.1 Actinomycetota bacterium | reverse complement strand
AAGAAAGCGACCGCAGAAAAAGTCAGATATGTCAACTGATCTCAAAGCTTCCAGGTTGGGACAGCATAGTGATCGAGTCTGGTCCCAAGAAGCGAATCACGCCTGAAACTCGACAAGAACTATTTCTTTTAGCTGCTCAACACCCACTGTGGAACAAGATCCAAGTTGTCGTAGTGGAAGACTCCAATGAGAGGATGCGGGACAGGCGAACCTTGTCGTGGCTGAATAAATATGGAGATCACAAATTTGACTACCGGTTCGAGAAGCCTTCACAAGAATCATGCCTATGGCTTGCTGATGTTATTGCTTGGTCTTGACCGAGTCGAAGTCCTCAGTGGCCCTTAAATACGTTTGCTCAAGAATCAACCGTCCGGATGGTTCTTGAGCATTCTTTCTCGGGCTACAGCCTTCGACACTTAAATTATAAGGACGCCAAAAGACAACGGCAACTATTTGTTGGCTCGTAGTTCGCGCTTTTTGAAATCGAGAATCTTCCAGTCGGCGGCCTTGGCATGAATGCGCAAGATCGCATCAGGGTTTACACATACGGGGTTGCCAACCGCCGAAAGCATTGGCAGGTCGTTGTGGCTGTCGCTGTAGGCGAATGACTTTTTGAGACTGATGCGGCGCTCTTTGGCAAGGTGCTTTACGGCCTTGCGCTTGGCCTTGCCGTGCAGGGCCTCGCCGACCAACTGGCCCGTGAGAATGCCGTCTTTACGTTCGACGATGGTGCCGAGACCGCCGGTTAGACCAAGGCGTTTAGCCATCACTTCAGCAATTTCTTGGGGCGTTGCCGTGACCAGCCACACCTCGCGGCCGGCGGCAACGTGCTCTTTTGCAAGTCGCACGGTCTCAGGCCAAAGCTTTGGGCAAATGTAGTCGTTGTAAACCGTCTCGGTTAGGGCAGCCAACTCTTCGGCTTTGTGGCCCGCGATAAGACCAAGGGCACGATCTTTGATGCTCGTTAGGGTCTTCGCGCTCTCGCCACGCCAAATGAATCGGAATTGGTGCCACGCGAAGTTCCAGAAATCTTTGCGGCTGAAAAATTTGCGCTCAAAGGCGGCCTTGCCGAACAAGAAGCTGCTCGACCCGCGAATCAGAGTGTTGTCAACGTCAAAGAAAGCTGCGGCAATCTTTGGTTGCTTCTCTGGGGATGTCGGCACCCTAGAAGTTTACTCGCGCGCAAGGTGCGAGTCTGGCGATTTAGCCACGCATGATTAGGGTTGAAGTGTGAACATCGAACTTATGTTGATTGGCAAACCTGGTTGTCATCTTTGCGATGATGCCCGCGAGGTTGTTGATTCGGTGGTCACAGATTTCGCTGCCTCGTTCCCCGCCGCCAAAGTGCAACTGGTTGAGAAAAACATCTTGGATGATGCTCCTCTTGCCGAACGTTATCGTGACGAGATTCCAGTGCTTCTGATCAATGGCAAAGTGCACAATTACTGGCGAATCGACCCGGTTCGATTTCGGGCAGCCTTAAACGCGTTCGTTTCTAAACCCGGCTACCTAAAAAATGAAAGGTGTGTCTAATGTTCAAACTCATCCGTTGGATTTTGAAGAGATTCTGGTTTCCGATTTTGCTCATAGTTCTTGGGCGATTGGCGAAGACGAAACCTTGGGCAGCCAATCTTTTAGGTTCGATAAAAAAGCTTTAGGAACCCTTTCCCAATAGGTGCCGAACGGCAAGGTCTTGAAGCGCAAGGTCAAATTCTGCATCTGTTTTTTGCTCTGCTGAAAAAGTTGGGCCATACGCCACTCGAATCACCCAAGCGTCAAAAATAACATCGAAGCAGAATTGGATGGCCTCGACCGGATTCTCGTGATTCATGAAACGTTGGAGCGGCAAAAGGTATTCTTTGAAAATTTCGCCCAGCGCCCTTTTGCTTTGAGCCCCTCGCTCATAAACATGTTTGTTGCTGCCAGAAATCAAAACAATGTGTTTCAAGAATTGATCGCCAACGGTGAAGCTTTTTCCGACTTCTTGAGCGGCGAACTTAACCATCTCCGCCGGTTTTTTGACGTCCCGAAATTCGGTCTCGGCAAATTCGCGATGCACGGCTAAAACGTCGCTGAGGCCCTTTTCGTAGCAAGCCAAAAATAACGTTTCCTTATCATTTACCCGATCGTAAATGAATCGCGGAGCCACATTTGCTCGCTCGCAAATTTCAGAAATTGTGAAGTTGGCCATGCCGTTTTCCGCGATAATACTGGCCCCTGAGCTCAAAACACGCTCCCAGGATTCGCGACTTCGCGCCTGCTGTGGCAACCGAATTTCCATGCAACAACCCTATTCGAACTCCGGCGCCTACTTGCTTTAGTCGGCAATCAGGAGTAAACAGTAGTCATCACTACGGTTTCAAACAGAGAAGTTAGGACGCGGATGATACTGATAAAAGGATCGGCGATTCCCAAGGAGGAACACCGAGAATCCTTAATCGCAGCAGCAAGGGCGATCGCTATTGATACGCAATCAGACGACGGTTGCCTACTCTACGAGTTTTCGCTCTCTTTGGATGGTCGATCTATAGACAGCACAGAGCTCTGGGGCAGCCGCGAAGCACTCGAAGCTCATATGCAGCACAAACACACAATCGACTTTCTCAGTTCGCTTGGCGACGTTTTTGATGAGCCGCCAATAATGACCGAAACACTAATCAACTAAGTTGCAAGGAGCGAAAATGGCAAAGCAAGGACGCGTTGTCGTTCTCGGTGCGGGCCCCGCGGGTATGGCAGCAGCCATCGCGATATCCCAAACCGAGCACGAGGTTATTCTCCTCGAGAGGTATGCCGAGGCCCGACCGGCCGGAAACATCCTGAATCTATGGCCACCTCCGATCAAGGCCCTTGGCTTGATGGGAGTTGACACAAAGGATCTTGGTGCCGGTTGCCAGTCAGAATTTAGACGAGCCGACGGAAAGGTTCGTGCTGTCGTGAGGCTTCCAAAAAGCGTCATCGACACCTACGGTGGTGGCTTCATAGGAATGCTGCGACCGCAACTCTACAAGCGTCTCCTCAAAACCATCCCCGATGGGGTTCTACGCCTAAACACACAGGTTGAGAGCTTCGACGAGGATGCAGATGGCGTACACATTCGTCTTTCCGACGGAACCGTGATTGACGCCGACGTGCTAGTGGGTGCTGATGGCATCGACTCGATGGTGCGCAAAACGCTGTGGGGTGATCTGCCAAAGCGCGAGCACAACTTGCACATCATCGGTGGCTTCACTTTCGATGCCCCTGCAGGCGTTCCCAACGGTCTTTGCGTGGTTAGCCACACTCGCGAAGTTCAGGGAAGTTGGACCGCAATCATGCATGACGGTCGACCTGGCTATCAGTGGTGGGTGCTTGAGGGCTATGACGGCAAGGCTGATTTCAACCAGAACCTAAAAGCGCACGCAACCAAACTTGGGGCGGCTTTTGCGAGTCCTCTTCCAGAGTTGATTGCAGCTACGCCGGAAGAATCGACGCAACGTTGGGTTATTCGGGATCGACCTGCACTAAAGCAGTGGTCTAAAGGCAGAGTAACTCTTGTTGGCGACGCCGCCCACCCGACTTCGCCATACGCAGCTTATGGTGCGGGCATGTCTATCGAGGACGGCTATTTCTTGAGTCGTCAGTTAGCAGGCGTTGATCTAAAGGATTCGGCTGCTGTTGCTGCTGCTCTGCAGGCATACGAAGAACCCCGAAAGCCGCACACCGCATTTCAAGTCAACATGGCATACCAATTAGGGCAGATGTTCCATCACGCCCCTAAGTTCTTAAGGCCAATTAGAGACGCGGTCTTCGACAACACCAAGTTCTTGCAAAAAATGATCGGCGAAAAAACGCCTGGTGAAATTCTGAAACAACTAGAGGACATAGATGTTGCGGAAGCAAAATTCAAGGCAGGAAATTAGACACAAAGATTCGGCTTAAACAAGAAACCCGCCTCGCTTGCGCTTGGCGGGATTTTTGTTGAGTA